>NZ_JSXC01000019.1 GCF_000803215.1 Pectobacterium fontis | reverse complement strand
AAATTGTTAAAGAGCAGTGCCACAATCTCTCGTGGCGCGGGCTGCATATCTTATGCTAATCCGCTTTACAGTCAAGTCATTACTGACTGTTTTTTTTAAATCTTTTTCCTGTCATCGCAACCGCGTGTCGCTGTTGCCGTGTCAGTGGAGGCGCATTATAGGGACTTCTCGCCGCCTGACAAGCGCTAAATGCAAAATAATTATCGAGTGGGGATTTTTTCAGCAAAGCGAATTAAAAGACATCGTTATGCCGGATTTTTCGCCGTTAAATGGGCGAAATCCTGAGCGAAACGTGCAACCTGCTGCCAGTCCGTGTATTCAACTTCTTTTGTACTATCCGTTTCACCGCCCGTTATTCGCATAATAAGTTGGATCATTACCCGATCGAACCAACGATAGCGCGGATAACGCAAAGCACCAGCGAACACACAGCACAAATCCGGCTGCCAAGGAGAATTCAGCAGGAATTTACGCGTATAGGCATTGGTTTGTATCGTACGCTTTTCTGGTTTGCGCGCAGTTAGGTTTACGGAGAAGAATGCGCTGGACCGTTGTTGGAGAGAAGCCAGATGCTTATGGATAAATTGATTTACCGCAGGATGAAAGCGCCCGTATCGAATCGATGCCCCAATCAGAACCCGATCGTATTGGCTCAGGTCGATATCATTCGCATTGAGTACGTTAACAACATCACACTCCAGAGTTCCTTTCAGCGTATTCGCAATATAGGAGGCAATCGCTCTGGTTTGCCCATCCCGGCTTGAAAACACGATCAAAGCTTTCATTGTTCTTTATCCTTATGGAGGCTATTCCCGCCAGAAGGTTGGCGTAAACAGCACTAAAAGCGTGAAGACTTCTAAACGACCAAACAGCATTGTCAGTATCAGAATCCATTTCGCTGTATCATTCATCGACGTAAAATTCTCAGCGACGACGCCAAGCCCCGGCCCCAGATTATTCAATGTGGCAGCGACCGCAGCAAACGCGGAAAAATCATCAACGCCTGTCGCAATAACGGCCAACATGCTGACAATAAAAACCAGCGCATAGGCGGAAAAGAATCCCCATACCGCTTCAAGGATACGTTCTGGCAACGCCCGGTGGCCTAACTTAATGGTGTACACCGCATTCGGGTGCACTAAACGCTTAAGCTCACGCGATCCTTGCAGGAAAAGCAGTAGGATACGAATCACTTTCAGACCGCCCCCGGTTGAGCCTGCACACCCGCCAATAAACGCGGAACACAGCAACAAAACCGGCAGAAACAGTGGCCACGCTGCAATACTATCCGTCGTAAACCCTGCCGTTGTCGCCATGGAGACAACCTGGAAAAATGCCTGATTGATCGTCTGCATCCCGCTGTCATAAACATGGTGAAACCACAGGACAATCGTACACACGGCCACCAGCGACAGTTGAACAAAAATGAACATGCGGAATTCTGGGTCACGCCAGTATACTTTCAGGCTGCGACCGCTCAGCAGGGCAAAGTGCAAACCAAAGTTACAGCCGGAAATCAGCAGGAATATGGCGATGATGGTGTTAATCGTCGGACTATTGAAGTAGCCAATACTGGCATCATGAGTCGAAAATCCGCCGACAGAAACGGTAGAGAAGCTATGTCCAATCGCATCAAACACGGGCATGCCAGCCAGCCAGAGCGCAACGGCGCAAGCAATGGTAAGTAAGAGATAAATCAGCCACAGCGTTTTCGCCGTATCGGCAATACGCGGGCGCATTTTATTTTCCTTCAGCGGCCCCGGCATTTCAGCACGATAAAGCTGCATCCCGCCGACGCCAAGAATCGGCAGGATGGCAACAGCGAGTACGATGATCCCCATCCCACCAAACCATTGCAGCATTTGTCGATAGAACAGGATAGCTTTAGGCAGAGAATCCAGCCCGACCAGCGTGGTTGCTCCCGTTGTCGTTAACCCTGAGAACGATTCAAAAAACGCATCCGTTATGCCCAAATTAGGGTGTTCTGCGAACAGGAAAGGCAGCGCACCGACGCTTCCCAGCACCGTCCAGAAGAGGACAACGATCAGGAACCCTTCTCGCGATTTCAGTTCATGCTTCTGTTTTCGGTTTGGTAGCCATAGCATGATGCCAATGGCCAGCGCGACAATAAATGTCTGCGTAAATGCCCGGCCTGCACCATCGCGGTAAATTAACGCCACCAGTCCAGGGATGACCATCGTCCCAGAAAATAGGATAACCAACTGGCCGACAATACGGGTTATGGCGCGCAAGTGCATCTCAGGGAATTCCTTAATGATTCATAAAAAAGCGCTGGGATTATTGTGGAATAGGCAATAAATGCAACACGCCACGGCTTAAATCACGCAATTTCATTGCCGCCTCCTCCGTTTTCCTGATGGGAATAGAGAAACGCAACACGACTTCCACACCATACTCGCTATGCAACACTTTTCCGCCAAGCTGGAAGATCAGAGATTCTACCTGAGGCAACAGCGCATAGTCACATTGTAAGCCATACTCTTGTTGCAAGACTTTCTCTTGCAGCGATAGCAGCTTCAGCGCGTGCTGAACGCCACCACCATAGGCCTTCACCAACCCACCGGTGCCCAACGGTATTCCACCATAGTAGCGCACGACCACGGCAGTAATCTCACCGATACCGCTTCCCATCAGTTGCGACAGCATGGGTTTACCCGCGGTGCCGGACGGCTCGCCATCGTCAGAAAAGCCAAGTTGCAGGGAATCGTCAGGCGCTCCCGCAACAAACGCCCAGCAGTGGTGCCCCGCTGAGGCGTGTTCTTCCCTAATCTGCTGGATGAACGTTTTTGCCGCGTCGATTCCCGGCGTTGCCGCCAGGATCGTCGTAAAGCGGCTTTTCTTGATTTCCTCGCTGAAACTCACTGGTGCAGCAGGAATGGGATACGCTTGCATCAGGCCAGATTCAGGTCGCGCGTCATGTTTTCCACGCGCCCGTCATGAATGACAATATTATCTTCGATGCGAATACCGCCAAACGGTTTCAACGCGTCGATTTTTTGCCAGTCAACGTGTTGGCTAAGTTCCCCTTCACGCCATGGCGCAAGCAAAGATTCGATGAAATAGATGCCAGGTTCGATCGTCATGACCATGCCAGGTTCCAGCACGCGGGTACAACGCAGGTAAGGATGCTGCGACGGTGCTGCCAGATGCGTACCGCGATCGTCTTGCATAAATCCAGCGACATCATGTACCTGCAACCCCAGTGGATGACCGAGACCGTGCGGCAGGAAAGGTGACGTGAGCCCTTGCTCCACCATTGCCTCTTCGCTGATATCACGCACCAACTGATGTGACTTCAGCAGCTTCGCAATCCGCTGATGCATCTGAATATGGTAATCGGTATAGCGTACTCCCGCCTGAACAGTATCAATCAGTGCGAGCATTTCCTGATTGAGATCTTTAATCAGTTGGGCAAACGCGCTATCGCTCTGCGCGGAATAGGTACGCGTCAGATCGGCGGCGTACCCGTTATATTCGGCTCCCGCATCAATCAGGAAGCTGCGAACATCGGCAGGCACCTGATGATCGAGCTGGGTATAGTGCAACACCGCCGCGTGCTCATTTAATGCAATGATATTACCGTAAGGGACATCGATATCTCGATGACCAGTGGCGGTCAGATACGCCAGATTGATATCGAATTCGCTCATACCGGACAGAAACGCTTCATGCGCCGCCCGATGACCGATAACGGCGGTCTTCTGCGCCTCGCGCATGCAGGCCAGCTCGTAATCGGTTTTGTAAGCGCGGTAATAGTGCAAGTAATCCAGCACACCCTGAGGGTTAATATTGTCCGTGCGAATCCCCAAATTCTGCGCACGCTGCGGGGCGTAGCCGATATAGGCAACACGCTCGCGCTGCGATGGCAGGTACTGCCCGATGTCATCAGCATGGCGTAGCACCGCAATATCAATCTCTTCCGTCCAAAAACTCTCGGGAACCGCCGCCACGTTGTGCCAGTAATCAACCGGCGAGTAGAACCACAGCTTTGGCGGATTAACGCCGTCAACCCACAGCCAGCAGTTCGGCACCTGCGTGACGGGCACCCAGGCTTTAAACTGCGGATTAACCTTGAAAGGATAGTCGTGATCGTCCAGAAAAACGGTCAACAGCTCACCAGAGTGAATCAGTAATGCATCAAGCTGATGGCGTGCTAAAACCGCCTGAGCACGCGCTTGCAGCGTAGCCAGATGGTGATGATATAAAGAAGCCAGCTTTTCCATGAGTATCCTTGTACGTCACGACATGATCCCTCCATTTTACCACAGGCATCCCTCAAGGGCAGCGTCCGGTGCTTTGTGATCGATTCGGCAAAAAATTAATCTATCGTTTGCAAAAAATTAACATTAAAACCACAATTTGATCATCTGGTCATACCAGATCACTTACACAAACAGCGGAGATAAACATGCTTTATCAAGGTGAATCCCTCTACCTTAACTGGCTTGAGGACGGCATTGCCGAGCTGGTATTTTCTGCCTCTGGCTCCGTCAACAAGCTAGATACCCGCACGGTGGCCAGCCTGGGTAAAGCGCTGGACATTCTGGCTGAGCAGCCGAACCTGAAGGGCTTACTGTTGCGCTCAGACAAACCGGCCTTTATTGTCGGTGCCGATATCACGGAATTTCTTTCTCTTTTTGCCGCACCGGCAGAAAAACTGCATGAATGGCTTGTCTTCGCCAACCGCATTTTCAACCGTCTTGAGGATTTACCCGTTCCCACGCTGTCTGCAATTAATAGTTATGCGCTGGGCGGCGGCTGTGAATGCGTACTGGCGACCGATTTTCGTTTAGCTACGCCAGACGCCCGAATCGGGCTTCCTGAAACCAAGCTGGGGATCATGCCGGGCTTTGGCGGTACGGTAAGACTGCCGCGTCTACTGGGCGCGGATAGCGCACTGGAGATCATCGCCGCCGGTAAAGACATTAGCGCAGCCGATGCCTTAAAAGTGGGGCTGGTGCAGGCCGTGGTGGCGAATGACAAGCTCGTTCCCGCCGCCATCAAGATGTTGAAACAGGCGATGAGCGGCGCACTGGACTGGCAGGCTTACCGCCGCCCGAAACTTGCCCCGCTGAAACTCAACCAAATAGAAGCCATGATGAGCTTTACCACCGCCAAAGCGATGGTGCTGCAAACCGCTGGCAAACACTATCCGGCACCGATGTTAGCCGTAAAAACCATTGAAACTGCCGCAACGATGACGCGCGATGACGCATTGCAACTTGAAACGCAGCATTTCGTTCAACTGGCGCGTTCAAATGAAGCTCGTGCGCTCGTCGGTATTTTCCTCAACGATCAGTATGTTAAAGGCAAAGCGAAGAAACTGGTTGGCGAAACATCCGTGCCACAGCAGGCCGCCGTACTCGGTGCGGGCATTATGGGCGGGGGAATTGCCTATCAATCCGCGTTTAAAGGCGTGCCGATTCGAATGAAAGATATCAGCGAGAAGCCGCTGGCGCTGGGGATGAATGAAGCGGCTAAGCTGCTGAATAAACAGATGGAGCGAGGCAAGCTGGATGGCATGAAAATGGCGACGATTCTGGCCAGTATTCACCCCACGCTGGATTACGCCGGATTCGAGCGTACCGACATCGTCGTTGAAGCCGTGGTTGAGAACCCGAAAATCAAAGCCAGCGTACTTGCCGAAACTGAATCGCACATCAGCGAGAAGACGATTCTGGCTTCGAATACCTCAACTATCCCGATTGCTGTGCTAGCGGCTTCGTTAAAGCGACCGCAAAATTTCTGCGGTATGCACTTCTTCAACCCAGTGCACCGCATGCCACTCGTCGAAATTATTCGCGGCCCTCAAACCAGTGACAGCACTATCGCCAGCGTGGTGGCTTACGCCAGCAAGATGGGCAAAACGCCGATTGTCGTGAACGACTGCCCTGGATTCTTCGTCAATCGGGTACTGTTCCCCTACTTCGCGGCGTTCAGCCTACTGCTCAGGGACGGTGCCGATTTCCGCGAAATCGATAAGGTCATGGAGAAAAAATTCGGTTGGCCAATGGGTCCGGCCTATCTGCTGGATGTGGTCGGCATTGATACTGCCCACCATGCGCAAGCGGTGATGGCCGCTGGCTTCCCACAGCGTATGGCGAAAGATTACCGTGACGCGATTGACGCGTTGTTTGAACATCAGCGTTTCGGGCAGAAAAATGGCCAAGGCTTCTACCGCTATCAAACCGATAGCAAAGGCAAGCCGCGTAAAGAGCAGGATGAAGCCGTAGATACGCTCCTTCAAGGTATCAGCCAGGCGAAAAACGCATTCAGCGCAGAAGATATTATCGCACGTATGATGATCCCGATGATTAATGAAGTCGCGCGCTGTCTGGAAGAAGGTATCGTCACCAGTCCTGCTGAAGCAGACATGGCGTTGGTATACGGATTAGGTTTCCCTCCCTTCCACGGCGGAGCCTGTCGCTATCTGGATACGCTGGGCAGCGCCCGTTATGTCGAAATGGCGCAGCAGTTGGAACACCTCGGCGCAATCTATCAAGTGCCCGATGGCTTGCAGCAGAAAGCCAGAGACAATGAAGGCTATTATCCATCGGTCGCGCCACACGCAGATGTTTCTTACGGCCAACCGTCATGAGGGCAGGAAATATGGAAAAGGTAGTGATTGTTGATGCCGTTCGTACGCCAATGGGACGCTCGAAAGGCGGTGCTTTCCGTCAGGTGAGAGCCGAAGATCTGTCAGCCCATCTGATGCGTAGCCTATTGAGCCGTAACGCGGCGCTGGATGCCCATGAGATCGACGATATCTATTGGGGATGTGTGCAGCAAACGCTGGAGCAAGGCTTCAACGTCGCTCGCAATGCCGCTTTGCTGGCAGAAATCCCGATGAGCGTTCCCGCTACCACGGTTAACCGGCTGTGTGGCTCCTCCATGCAGGCGCTTCACGATGCCGCCCGCGCCATTATAGTCGGCGACGCGAATGTTTGCTTAATCGGCGGCGTTGAGCATATGGGACATGTGCCGATGAACCATGGCGTCGATTTTCATCCGGGGCTGAGCCGTACCATCGCGAAAGCGGCGGGGATGATGGGGCTAACGGCCGAAATGCTGGCACGTATGCACCATATCAGTCGTGAGATGCAGGATCAGTTTGCCGCCCGCTCACACCAACGCGCCCATCACGCCACCCAATCAGGGGCATTCCGCCATGAAATCGTCCCCACCGCCGGGCATGATGCAGACGGCGTGCTGCAACGTTTCGATTATGATGAAGTCATTCGCCCAGACACCACCGTCGCTAGCCTTGCTGCACTCAAACCGGCGTTTGATCCCGTTAACGGCACCGTGACCGCCGGGTCGTCTTCTGCACTGTCCGATGGCGCATCAGCGATGTTAATCATGAGTGAATCCCGCGCAGCATCGTTAGGCTTATCCGTACGCGCTCGTATTCGAGCCATGGCGGTGGTCGGCTGCGATCCCTCGATTATGGGCTACGGCCCTGTCCCAGCGACAAAACTGGCGCTGAAACGAGCAGGATTGAACCTCACCGATATTGGTATTTTTGAACTGAATGAGGCATTCGCCGCCCAGACACTGCCGTGCATTAAAGATTTAGGGCTATTGGAGCAGCTTGATGACAAGGTCAATCTTAATGGTGGGGCTATCGCACTGGGGCACCCGCTCGGTTGCTCAGGCGCGCGCATCTCGACGACATTGATTAATCTAATGGAAAACCGTGACGCCCAGTTTGGCGTAGCGACAATGTGTATCGGGCTGGGGCAAGGTATTGCTACGGTATTTGAGCGCGTATAACGCCCTTCACATCCCACCAACGGTCTGAGCGGTAGTCCTCCTACCGCTCTTACTGTTTGTTATCGTTTTACGTCCTGACTGATACGCCGAATATCATGCGCGTTAAAGTTAATATTCACGGCCTTCCCCGAATCCAGTAGGATTTTCTGGGCAATCAGACGTGTGGTAGGCAAGATAATATTGAAGTGATCGCTATCAGGAATGCTATATGAATAAAACGGCACTTTCGCCTTCACCGCGTTATCTTGCATCTCGGGCAGTTCGTCATCCCAATAGTCCTCTTCCCCTTCAAAATAAAAAGTGGGCGATTTGATATGGGTAATAAACGTACGTGGCGAACGTAAATAAAACTCTTTAGGATTGTTCGTATTAAATGACGGCCCAACAGCGGTTCGACCAGCATCAAGTCGTACCTTCAAATCGGGGATCCCGCCCAACGAAAAAGCCGCACGAAAACCAGAACGATACTCGTTAGCTAATAAAGCCATCGTTCCGCCAGTACTGTGGCCTGCCACATAAATACGTTCTGGATCGACATAAGGCAGTTTAGACAGATACTCTCGTGCTGCATGCAGGTCGTCGACTTCCCCATAAAACATTTCAAACTTGCCGGGATTATCATTCTCACCGCGCCAACTTGGCACCATCATCACGATGCCAGCTTCCCGAAAGGCTCGCGCACTTTGATCGTTATCCTCATCCTGCGGTTCCCAGAAGAAATCGCCGATACCACCATACCCGCCATGTGCCCAGACAACAGCAGGATGACGTTTTCCATCATGAGGATCGGGGGAAACATAGGCAACAAGGGAACCAACAGCGGCAGGATAATGAATCACATCGAAGATATCTTTTGGAGGAGTATCCGCTTTTCCATCAGGCTCCAGGGTATCCTTGATTAATTGCGTGTGAAATTCTTTGCGTGCTTCAGATAAATCGACGTCACTTAAAGGATATGAGAATGCTGCGCCTACCCCACCCAATAAACTAATCGTTAATAATACATTACTGATTATTTTTACGTTCAATTCAATTTCCCTTTGATATAAAAAACGACAGAATAATATGGACAAAAAATAATAAAACCAAACTGCTGCCAATAAAGACAGCAGTGGTGCTTATATCTGCTCAGGCTGAATAAAAAACCTGAGCAAACAATAGATACTCATGAATCAAATAAACGAAAATGCATCGCTGAACATGTGGGCAGCCAGCGCGCCGCGTTCATTACAAAAACGCTCACGCGCAATTTTCGCCATTTCAAAGCGCCCGGCAATGTAAATATCGTGTTCCGCCAGCGAACCGTAATCCTGCAACACCGCACTTAACACCGTACCGGTTCTGCCATCCCATCCTGCTTCCGGCTGTTCAACGACAGGCACGACTTGCAGGTTGGCGTACTTAGCACCAAAACTTTCCAGCTCTGGTAAATCGTACAGATGCTGAGATTCTCGTCCCCCCCAATAAACGGAGATATCACGATCTGGCTGCTGCGCCAGCGCCGTCAGAAGAATAGAACGCACATACGAAAAACCGGTTCCACCCGCAATCAGCACCAATGGACGCGTACTCTCTTCCCGCAGCCAGGCTTCACCATGCGGAATATCGACCGTCAGCGCTTTTTCCTTGTGAATGCGTTCCATCACGGCCATCGCGTAAAGATTCAGTTCGGACGCCCCAATGTGCAACTCAATAAAGTCGTTATCCATTGGGGTCGATGCCAGTGAAAAAGGGCGTTTATCTCGATCGCCCATCACCACCATCAGATACTGACCAGCCCGAAAGGAGAACGGCGCTTCAGGTAGCAAACGAACGCGATAGACCGTATCGGTTATGGCTTCGACCGACGTCACTTTACAGCTCAATGTTGTCATGCATTCCCTCTATAGGGTCGTAAAAGCAAAACTGAGAACAGAGCAGCCGCCGCTAACGCCGAGGCTCTCTGTCACTAAAAATGGCCAGTTCGTCCCATATTTCGTCAATGCGGGCACAAACCTGCGGGTCTTTCTTGATGGGGCGTCCCCACTCGCGCTGCGTTTCGCCAGGCCATTTATTGGTGGCATCCAGACCCATTTTGGAGCCGAGGCCAGAAACTGGCGAAGCGAAATCAAGATAGTCTATTGGTGTATTTTCCACTAACACGGTATCCCGAGCGGGATCCATCCGTGTCGTGATCGCCCATATCACGTCATTCCAGTCACGGGCATTAACGTCATCATCGCAGACAATGACAAACTTCGTATACATGAATTGGCGTAAAAAAGACCAGACGCCCATCATGACGCGTTTGGCATGGCCCGCGTACTGTTTCTTCATGGTAACGACCGCCAGACGGTAAGAGCAACCCTCCGGCGGCAAATAAAAATCGACAATCTCAGGAAACTGCTTTTGCAGGATCGGCACGAAAACTTCATTCAATGCCACGCCCAGCACTGCTGGTTCATCCGGCGGTCGCCCCGTGTAAGTTGAATGATAAATGGCATTCTGGCGTTGAGTAATATGTGTGACGGTAAAAACCGGGAAGTGATCGACTTCATTGTAATAGCCGGTATGGTCGCCGTAAGGCCCTTCTGCCGCCATTTCTCCGGGTTCAATATAGCCTTCCAGAACCATTTCCGCACTGGCGGGCACTTCCAGCTCGTTCGACAAACACTTCACCACTTCGGTCTTATGCCCACGCAGCAAACCCGCAAACGCATATTCCGACAGCGTATCTGGCACGGGCGTCACGGCACCGAGGATCGTCGCAGGGTCAGCCCCTAACGCCACAGACACCGGAAAACGCTGCCCCGGATTTTCCTGACACCATTCCTGAAAATCCAGTGCGCCGCCGCGATGAGAGAGCCAACGCATGATCAGTTTGTTTTTACCCAGCACCTGCTGGCGATAGATGCCCAGATTCTGCCGTTCTTTATGCGGCCCACGCGTCACGGTAAGTCCCCAGGTAATGAGCGGCGCAGCATCTTCCGGCCAGCACTGCATCACCGGAATCCGACGCAGGTCAACATCATCGCCCTGCCAAATCTGTTCCTGACACGGCGCAGAAGACAGCCGTTTCGTCGGCATATTCAGCACCTGGCGGAACTTCGGCATTTTATCCACCAGATCGCGAAACCCTTTAGGTGGCTCAGGCTCTTTCAGAAACGCCAGCAGTTTGCCCACGTCGCGTAATGCGCTGACATCCTCTTGCCCCATTCCCAATGCAACACGTTTCGGTGTGCCAAATAAATTACACAGCACCGGCATGTCATAGCCTTTGGGATTTTCAAACAGGAGAGCCGGGCCTTCTGCACGCAGCGTTCGGTCGGCAATTTCCGTCATTTCAAGATAGGGATCGATGGGTTGAGTAATGCGTTTCAACTCCCCTCTCTCTTCCAACAGCGAGAGGAATTCGCGTAAATCACGGTATTTCATGCTATTCATCAGGGGCAGTCTATCGTTCTGGCTATTATAAAGTCTCTTCACTAGCCTGTCGCTTCCCTCAGCGCCTTTTGTAGCAAGAATCCAGTCATCGGCTCGCTATCGTGTGGTAACAAAAATATCTGCCGAAAATTTTTTATCCGTGCACGCTTTTGTTATGCTTGCTCGTCGGAATCATAAGTCTGCGAAATTATGGAAGCCTGGTACTTACTATATTGTAAACGCGGTCAACTGCTGCGAGCGAAAGAACACCTGGAACGTCAGGACGTAACCTGCGTCAGCCCCATGATCACGCTGGATAAAATCGTTCGTGGTAAACGAACTGAAGTCTGCGAGCCACTGTTCCCAAACTACCTGTTCGTCGAGTTCGACCCTGAGCGCATCCACACCACCACCATCAGTGCGACGCGTGGGGTAAGCAATTTTGTGCGATTTGGCGCGCTGCCAGCGACGATCCCGCAACAGGTTATCGACGAATTATCACTCCGCCCTACTCAGGGAATTACCGACCCACAGACGCCGCAGCCCGGCGATAGCGTCGTCATTACCGACGGTATTTTTTCTGGTCTTCAGGCTATCTACACTGAACCCGACGGCGAAGCCCGTTCCATGCTGTTGCTGAATATGTTGAACAAGCAGGTCAGGCAGAGCCTCGATAATCGCGAGTTTCGCAAAATCTAATTATTTGAAAAAACAGTCTTTAAAAATAGTCCAACGCGATTGTCCTCATCCGGCATGTTTACATCACGCTGGATGAGAACAGGTTTAGCGTTGCCTATGCTGATCGTGTAGCCACTGTGCAACACGCTTGGCAAAATAGGTCAGCACCCCATCCGCGCCCGCGCGTTTAAAGCACAACAGCGACTCCATCACTACCGGTTGCTCTTGCAACCAGCCGTTCTGAATCGCCGCCATGTGCATCGCATACTCGCCAGAAACCTGATAAGCAAACGTAGGAACACCAAACGTATCCTTGACGCGACGAACCACATCCAGATACGGCATCCCCGGTTTGACCATCACCATATCCGCGCCTTCCTGCAAATCCTGTGCGATTTCCTGTAAGGCTTCATCGCTGTTGGCCGGATCCATTTGGTAGGTTTTTTTGTTGCCACCTTTCAGATTACCTGCTGAACCCACCGCATCGCGAAATGGGCCGTAATAGCATGATGCATACTTAGCGGAATACGCCATAATCTGAGTATTGACGAATTTTTGCGCCTCAAGTGTCTCTCGGATAGCGCCGATGCGACCATCCATCATATCGCTAGGCGCAATAATTTCCGCCCCCGCTTCCGCGTGGGACAACGCCTGACGCACCAGAAGCTCCTTGGTGACGTCATTAACCACATAGCCGTCCTCATCAATAATCCCATCCTGCCCGTGTGTGGTATAAGGATCGAGCGCCACATCCGTCAGCAAACCCAGTTCTGGGACGGCATCCTTTAGAGCACGGATCGCACGAGGCACCAAACCATCCGGGTTATAGGCTTCTTCGGCATAGAGCGATTTCTTATCCGCTTCAATAACGGGGAACAGTGACAGCACCGGAACACCGAGCTTGGCAATCTCTTCGGCTTCTTTCAGCAGCACATCGATAGTCATCCGGTATACCCCCGGCATTGAGGGAACTTCCTGACGATGATTTGTTCCTTCCATCACAAAAACGGGATAAATCAAATCATTCACCGTCAACTGATTTTCAGAGACAAGGCGACGACTGAAATCATGGCGGCGAATACGGCGCATACGTCGGCCGGGGAATGTGCCGGGAAAAGCAGTGCTCATGTCATTATTCTCCTGAATCAGGCCAGCCGGAAAACCCGGCGAGCATTTTCATCTGCTGTCTGTCCCAACCATGTGGCATCTTCACCACGCCACGCCGCAATCTGGCGGATAATATGAGGCAGATAACAGGGTTCGTTACGGCGGGATACCGGTTTAGGGCGTAAATCCCGAGGCAATAGATAAGGTGCATCAGTTTCCACCAACAGCCGCTCGGCAGGAATATGCGGCAGTAAGGCGCGTAGCTCCAGCCCGCGACGTTCATCGCAAACCCAGCCGGTAATGCCTACCATCAGCCCCGCCGCCAGACACGCATCCAATTCGTGACGATTGCCGGTAAAACAGTGAACCACCGCGGCGGGTAACTGGCTCAGCCAGGGCGTCAGCAAAGAAATAAAGCGGGGATGCGCGTCACGACAATGAAGGAAAACCGGCATGGACAACTCAGCCGCTATTGCTAACTGCGCGCTAAATGCCCGTTCCTGTTCTGCTTGCGTCGAAAAGTTACGGTTGAAATCCAACCCGCATTCACCAATAGCCACCACACAGGCGGCGTTTGCCATATGATGAACTTGTTCGGCAATAGCATCGTTCCATTGGTTGGCATCGTGCGGATGGACACCCGCCGTTGACCAACAGTAATCGGGATAGGCTTGTGCCAACACCATTGCCTGGCGGCTTTCTTTGGCATTGGTTCCGGTGATCAAGATGCCGCTGACACCCGCCTGTTTTGCCCGGATAACCACCTGCCCCCTGTCTTTTTCAAACTGAGAACTGGTGAGGTTGACGCCGATATCAAACATAACTCTCACTCTGGCGAATAAAAAATAAGACCTCTCAAAGAGAGGTCATTTTACCGTCCTGCCGCAGGGAGCCGTGAGTCACTGCGATGGCTCTTCCGTCTCAGCCCGTCGGCCTTTACCAACATAAAACCGCGCGAAGAAGACACCGATCTCAAACAGCAGGTACATGGGAATTGCCAGCAGCGTCTGTGAGAACACATCCGGCGGAGTTAGCAACATTCCCACCACGAATGCTCCCACCAAAATATAGGGGCGCTTTTTCTTCAGTTCTTCTGGCGTCACCACGCCACTCCAACAGAGCAGCACAATCGCAACGGGCACTTCAAACGATACGCCGAACGCCATGAACAGCGCCATAACAAAATCGAGGTAGTTATTGATGTCGGTCGCAATCAGCACGCCAACGGGCGCTGTTTTCGTAAAAAAGCCGAACGCCAAGGGGAAGACGACAAAATAGGCAAACGCCATACCCGCATAAAACAGCAGGCTGCTCGACACCAGCAACGGCATCATTAAACGGCGTTCGTGTTTATACAGAGCGGGAGCGACGAATGCCCACACCTGATACAAAACCAGTGGCGCAGCAACAAACACCGAGACAATCATCGTCAGCTTTATCGGTGTGAAGAACGGTGATGCAACATCCGTTGCGATCATGTTCGCACCGGCAGGCAGTTGCTCAATGAGCGGAGCGGAAATCAGTTGATAAATATCGTTGGCAAAAAAAACCAGCACAATAAATACCGCCAGCACACAGATGATGCTGTTCAATAACCGCTTACGTAGCTCAATCAGGTGACTAATTAGCGGTTGAGTATCTTCATCGGCCATAAACTAACGACTATCGCTCGGTTGACGGGCAGAAACAGTAGAAAACTGGGACTGCTCAGGTTTGGTATTATCGTTACTGACAGCAGCATCACTTGTGGCATTGCGACCATCATGATGATGTTCAGCAGCAGCGTTTTCAGGCTTCTGCTGGCTATCTGCCGGACGTACTGCGGTTTCCGCTTCAATCACCCCATCGTAGGCGGCTTCAGGATCGTTTAACGGAACGTTGCGCTGCGGTTCCCCCGTCGCGCCATGATCATGTGATTTTTGCAATGACACGGGTTCGGTATAGCCACGTTTCATCGCATCTGCCGCTTCTTTAAGTTCATCCATTGAGGCTTTCAACTCCGGGGACAGATTCTGCAAACTGGCTTTTTCGACTTTCTTCAAGCTTTCCTGAAACTCCTGAAGTTTCAGCTCCTGCGACAGCTCATTCTGTACAGTAGACGCCAGTGAGCGCAGCGTTCTAATCCAGCTCGCCACTGTCTTGACCGCCACAGGTAAACGCTCCGGCCCAAGAACAACCAGGCCAAGAACCATCACCAATAGCAACTCACCAAAACCGATATCGAACACAGGTTACACCTGCTCTTTATGCTGGCTCTTCGTCTCGTCCTGCTTGACGTCTGTTTGGTTGTCAGCGATCGACTTAGTAGAGAAATCAGCGTCCGGCTGCGTTTTGTCTGCATTAGTGGACGGTTGATCGTCACCCATCGCTTTCTTAAAACCTTTGATTGATGCCCCCAGATCCGAACCCAGCGTTCTCAGCTTGTTGGTTCCGAACAGCAATATGACGATGACTGCGATAATCAACAGATTCCAGATACTAATACCACCCATAACATTTACCTCTTTTTAAAAGGGGAACAACAGAACCACCGTTATTATATTAGGTCATTCTGACGTGCATCATGATCTGCTTCAACGAGTTCGACGCCAACCGATAATCCAGGCAACAATTCCGGCGGCCATCAGCCCCGCAGGAACCATATCGGCTTCAACACGGCTGATCAGTAACAACGTACCACTGATTAACAGCGTTGCGCCAATACCCAAAAGATATCGTGACTGCCCTTGCCGCGCATGCTGCGTTTTCAACTCATAGGCGAGTTGATCGACACTGTGCTTTAACATCTTATGCTGACGCAACCCGTCATAAAACAATTCAGGTACTTCCGGCAATTTTTCAGCCCAGAACGGTGCTTTTTCTTTAAGAGCACGGAACACCGCAGGCAAACCGACCTGCTGCTTGAGCCAGGTTTCCAGAAACGGCTTAGCCGTTTTCCACAGGTCAAGCTGAGGATAAAGCTGTCGGCCTACACCTTCAATATACAGCAGCGTTTTTTGCAGCAACACCAGTTGAGGCTGCACTTCCATATTGAAGCGACGTGCCGTATTAAATAAATTCAACAATACATGGCCGAACGAAATTTCCGCCAACGGCTTCTCGAAGATCGGTTCACAAACCGTACGAATCGCAAATTCAAAATCTGCAACATTGGTATCTGCCGGCACCCAGCCAGAATCCACATGCAGTTCGGCGACTTTGCGATAATCACGGTTGAAGAAAGCGATGAAATTCTCAGCAAGGTAGCGCTTATCTTCTTTATTCAACGAACCGACAATCCCACAATCAATACCGATGTATTGCGGATCTTCTGGGTGCTCATAGCTGACAAAGATATTGCCCGGATGCATATCCGCATGGAAGAAACTGTCACGGAAGACCTGCGTGAAGAAAACCTGCACGCCACGCTCTGCCAGTAGCTTCATATCTGTACCATTCGCTTTCAGCGCATCGATATCAGAAACGGGAATACCGTAAATTCGCTCCATCACCAGCATACTTTCGCTGCAATAATCCGAATAGATTTCCGGCACATACAGCATCGGGCTATCATCAAAATTACGCCGCAGTTGGATGGCATTTGCCGCTTCTCGCAGCAGGTTCAGTTCATCAAGCAGCGTTTTTTCGTATTCCAACACGACTTCACGAGGACGCAGGCGGCGACCATCCGGCAACAAACGGGGCAACCAGCCTGCCAGCCGTTTCATCAGACGCATGTCGGCCTTGATAACAGGCAGGATATCCGGGCGGATCACTTTGATAACGATCTCTTTTCCCGTGCTTTTCAAGCGTGCGGTATGCACTTGAGCTATTGAAGCTGAGGCTAGTGGTGTAATGTCAAAATCATCAAACCACGCTTCCAGAGGGATGTCCCCCATCGATAGCTCAATTTGCTTACGCGCCAGTTTGCCATCAAACGGCTCTACCTTGTCCTGCAACATCGCCAGTTGATCGGCGATAGCCGGTGGGAACAGATCGCGGCGCGTAGACATCATTTGTCCGAATTTAATCCACACCGGCCCCAATTCCTGAAGCGCCAAACGCAGGCGTTCCCCTAAAGGCATGTTGCGGTGGCGGTTAGGTAACCAGAACAGAAGACAACGCCCCGCGCGCAGCGGAAGCGTCAAACGCATTTTAGGAATAAGTTCGTCCAGACCATAGCTCAACAGCACACGCACAATGCTGTAAAGGCGGCGTAATTCACCGGGCGTCATCGTAAAGCCTCCAGCTTCGCCAACCGTTCGGACAACATGTCGGCGGATTTTTCCAGCGCAACAACCTCTTCATGGAACCAGGCATTTTCCAATTTTCCTGGAGCCAGTCGCCACTCTTCCGTTACCGTCTCAGCAAGGAAATGTTGTTGCCGATGTAACGATCGCTTCAGGAAACTAAAGGTTTTCTGTGCCGTCTGGCTAAGTCCCTGAGCGACAATATCGCCCACATACGGAGCCAGCCATTCCGCCGGATCGAACTCCGCCAGATCGCACAATATGATGAACTGCTGAACGACGTGAATATCACCTTCAATCACCAGTTCACCGCTACGCATCAAAGATGATAGCTGCTGGCGATCGCGTAATTTCATCAGCACCGGCACGCGGGTTTTCAGGCGGCAATCAGCCAACTCGCCCCACTGGCTGACCACATCCAGCCGCTGTTCGTTAAACACCAGCACCACGGGCACATCCAGTTCAGCCAGTTCAATTTGCAGTGTTTTTCCCTGTAAGCGCTGGCGAGCGGATTTCATGCTTCTATCACAAGAAGCAGTATCGTGAAAAAGTAGCTGATTCAGCGCGGTTTCCAGCGTAGCAGTCAGAAAAGACGTTATCAGCATTGGCGTTTCCAATCAGAATTTGAACCCACGATGCAGCGCGACAATGCCACCAGTGAGGTTGAAGTAGTTAACGCTGTCAAAGCCGGCGTCGCTCATCATCCCTTTCAGCGTATCCTGATCGGGGTGCATACGGATGGACTCAGCCAGATAGCGGTAACTCCCGGCATCACTTGCCACGGCTTCACCAATCCTCGGCAGGATATGGAATGAATAAGCATCATAAACGGTGCTCAGTTGTTTGATCACCGGTTTGGAAAACTCCAACACCAGTAACCGCCCACCTGGCTTCAACACGCGGAACATTGAGCGCAGCGCTTTGTTTTTGTCCGTCACGTTGCGTAGGCCAAAGGAGATCGTTATGCAGTCGAAGAAATCATCAGGGAACGGTAGCGCTTCTGCATTAGCCTGCACATAGTTGATATTGTCAATAATGCCTTTGTTACGCAGTTTCTCGCGACCCACTTTCAGCATGGATGCGTTGATATCCGCCAGAATGACTTCACCACCTTCGCCAACCATACGGGAGAATTTAGCGGTTAAATCCCCTGTTCCTCCGGCCAGATCCAGAACACGCTGGTTACGTCTTACCCCACTGCATTCAATGGTGAAACGCTTCCAGATACGATGGATACCGAAAGACATTAGGTCATTCATTAAGTCATACTTTGCTGCTACAGAATGAAAAACCTCAGCCACCATGACTTCTTTTTCATCCCTGGCGACAGTCCGAAAACCAAAGTCGGCCGTTTTCTCCTGCTCACTTGCCATCTTATCCGCCTACTATTCCAGTCAAATTTCGGGTCTACCCATTAATGGTAAGAGTGTACCAGACCCGTATAAAAACCCCACTGCACTAATTTCGTATCACATGGGTGCCAACCCGTGAAATCCATACCTGTCTAGTCCGGGTTAGTACGAGTAGCGACGGCGGCTTTCCCCTCCTCACCTTCCGTTTTTACGGCAGGTGAGGCACGGTTGGAGGCGACTGAGTCAGATAATGCGTCGTGCTCAGCGTGCTCATGCGCCGTGGCTTTTTCCGCCAATGACGGGCTGATCGTGCGTTTAATTTCAACACCCAACGCGCGGAACCCCTCGGCTTGGCCGATAAGGTTACCACGCCCAGAGGAAAGTTTATTCATCGCTTGGCGGTACGTGCCCTGTGCCTTATCCAGACTCTGTCCCAGCGTCTCCATGTCGTCGACAAACAACCGCAGTTTATCGTATAGCCGCGACGCCTTTTCCGCGATCTGCTGCGCATTGCGACTCTGTTGTTCATAGCGCCATAAATTGGTGATGGTGCGTAACGCCACCAGCAGCGTGGTCGGGCTGACCAGCATAATATTGTGCTTTAACGCCTCGTTGATCAAT
This sequence comes from Pectobacterium fontis, assembly GCF_000803215.1. Taxonomy (GTDB): domain Bacteria; phylum Pseudomonadota; class Gammaproteobacteria; order Enterobacterales; family Enterobacteriaceae; genus Pectobacterium; species Pectobacterium fontis. The sequence continues at coordinate 74,287 of NZ_JSXC01000019.1, read as the reverse complement.
TCGGGCTGGCGATCGATAGCGACCAGAAAAGCGGGTTCGACGGGAATAAACATCAGTACATAGTCTAACGAACGCAGTCCCGGAAGCTGCTGGTAATCTTTGCTGCTCAGTTGGCGAATGTGGCTACGCACCGAGAGCAAATGTTCATTCAGCGCCACACTGCGCTCTGCATCATCGTCACTATTGAAATAACGCTCGTAAGCCACCAGCGACATCTTGGCATCGATCACGACATCTTTGCCCTGCGGTAAACGCACAATGACATCGGGTTGCAGGCGGCTATTCGTCCCCGTTTGCACGCTAACCTGTGTTTGGTACTCATAGCCTTCACGCAGGCCAGAGGCCTCCAGCACGCGACTTAACACCACCTCGCCCCAGTTACCTTGCGTTTTATTGTCACCTTTTAGCGCTTTCGTCAGGTTGATGGCCTCATGTGCCATTTTCGCGTTCAACTGTTGCAGATTGCGGATTTCGTGCGCCAGCGTGTGGCGTTCACGCGCCTCCGCGCCAAAGCTGTCCTGTACCTGACGCCGGAACCCATCAAGCTGCTCGCGCAGCGGCATTAGCAGCTTATCCAGACTCTGTTTATTTTGCTCATCCACCTTGCGCCCGCTGTGTTCAAAAATCCGGTTCGCCAGATTCTCAAACTGCGTCGTCAGCCGCTGTTCGCTATTGCTCAGCAGCCGCTGCTTTTCTTCCGCCGCCATACGGGTTTCTTCCAGCCGAATAGTGACTTCACGCAGTTCCGCCTCCTGCGCGCTATTGATTTCGCGCAACACACGCAGTTCCTGATTTAGCTGCACGCACTCCGCGCGGAGTTCCGCAAGCTGTTGCAGTTTTTCATGGTTGGCAGAGAGTTGAGCATGAGCCGTGCGCAATTCCAGCTCGTTTTGCCGTATGCGCTGTTCATCTTGCTGCTTAACCTGTTGCTGTTCGCTGAGTGACTGTTGCGCCTGTTGCAATGTCTGCGCTAACAGCCGCTGTTCGGTGTCATGCTGCGCCAGCTTCTGCTGATGAATCAGGCTGGCAATCAACCACCCGACCAATAGCCCCACAGCACTGCCGCCCAGACCATAAAATATGCTGATATCCACTTTGCCTCCGCCGGCCTTCCACGCTGTCGGTCAAGGTAAAATGATACTGTATGGATGTCCAGAAACAATTCAGGTTGAGGATGTACTGAGTAGAAAAATGCGAACCGCATTCCATATGAACAGGGATAGGCGATAATTTGCAGAAGAATCAGATGAGTAACGCTGAAATTCCCCCAACACCAATGTTGGGGGAACTTAGGGTACAGCGTGGACTTAGCTTAAACGCTGTTTCGCATCGCTGATCGCTTTAGCGACCTGCTGGGGTGACACACCACCTTGCGCAGCGCGTTTATCCAGACAGGATTGCAACGCCAGAATGGGGTATACATCCTCGCCAATCACCGCGCTGAATTTTTGCAGATCGGCCAGCGGCAGCGCTTCCAGCGCTTTACCCTGACGAATCGCTTCCACCACCGCTTCACCTACGATGTGGTGCGCTTCACGGAACGGAACGCCTTTCGCCACCAGATAATCCGCCAGTTCGGTGGAGTTCGCGTAGCCTTGCTCAGCCGCTTCTTTACAACGTGGACGCTTAACCTGAATGCCTTCCAGCACCAGACCCGCCATCATCAGGCAGTCATGCCAGGTATCCAGCGCATCAAACAGCCCTTCTTTGTCTTCCTGCATGTCTTTGTTGTACGCCAGCGGCAGGCCTTTGAGCGTCATCATCATGCCTGTCAACGCGCCCTGTACGCGACCGCATTTACCGCGAATCAGCTCCAGCGCATCCGGGTTTTTCTTCTGTGGCATCAGGGAAGAACCGGATGTCACACGGTCAGACAGCTCGACAAACGCCGCTTCACCGCTGTTGAAGAAAATCAGATCTTCGGCAAAGCGCGACAGATGGACCATGCCGATCGAGGCATCAGATAGCAGTTCCAGCACATGATCGCGATCGGAAACCGTGTCCAGACTGTTACGCGTGGCCGAGGCAAACCCTAACCAGCCCGCCAGTTGTTCGCGGTCAATCGGATACGCCGTTCCCGCCAGCGCACCGCAGCCCAACGGGCTGACATCCAGACGCTTGAGCGTATCTTCCAGACGGCTTTCATCGCGCGCCAGCATTTCGTGGTAGGCCAGACACCAGTGGGCAAACGTCACTGGCTGTGCGCGCTGCAAGTGGGTGTAACCCGGCATCACCGCATCCTGATTGGCTTCCGCCGTCGTAACCAACGCCTGACGCAACTGGCGTACCGACAACAGCAGCTCGGCAATCTGTGCCTTGCACCACAGTTTCAGATCGGTCGCCACCTGATCGTTACGGCTACGGCCGGTATGCAGCTTTTTACCTAAATCACCGACTTTCTCGATCAGGCGCTGTTCAACCCAGCTATGAATATCTTCTGCATCGCTTTGCAGGATCATCTCAGGATCGGCTTGAACCTCAACCAGCAGCGCATTTAGCGCCTGTTCCAGTTGCTGCTGCTCCTGCTCGCTGAGCACATTGACCGTCACCAGCGCTTTTGACCAGCCAATCGAACCAACGATGTCCTGTTCCGCCAGACGGTAATCAAACCGCAGTGAGTCATTAAATTGTTTAAAACGCTGATCTGCTGCCTGACTAAACCGACCGCCCCACAAAGCCATAGCTCTTACTCCCAAAAATGTCATTCATGTTGGTATCGCATCATGCCATACCCAGAAACCACTTACGCCAGAATACGCGTACCAATCGCCACGCCGTTGAACAACGCAGGTAGTTGCTCAGCGTGACGCCAACTGGCGATATCAACCGGACGCCCCAGCGCACGCGCGGCATCCAGCGCGGCGTTGACCTTCACAATCATGCCGTCGGTGATGATGCCCTGAGCAATCAGTTGCTCGGCTTTCTCTGCCGTCATTTCGGCAATACGTTGGCCTTTACCGTCCAGAATGCCACTCACGTCGGACAGCAGGATTAAATCCGCGCCCAGCGTTTGCGCCAGCGCCGTCGCCGCCTGATCGGCATTGACGTTCATCAGGTCGCCCTGCGCCGTAATACCGATAGAGCTAACAACAGGCAGATAGCCCGCAGACAGCAGCGTATTCAGCAGTGCAGGCGATCCCGCTTCCGCTTTACCCACAAAACCCAGCGCTTCATCTAACTGCGTGACCGTCGTGCTGCCGCCATCGCCCAGACACAAGCCAACCGAGTTGATGTCATGCTTCTTCGCCCATGACAGCAGCGTTTTGTTAGCGGAACCCGCCAGCGCCCCCGTGATGATGTCGATCTGATCGGCAGGCGTAACGCGCAAGCCGTTTTTCTTCACCACAGGCAGCGACAGCTTTTTCATTAGCTCATCCACCAGACAGCCGCCGCCGTGAACGATCACCAACGGCCGCTGATGCACCTGACGGTAAGTCACCAGCGCGGTGAACAAACGCTCCAGCGCTTCTTCGCTGTCCAGTAAAACGCCACCTAACTTGATAATTAACGGATTCATTATGCTTAGTGCCTCGAAATGTCGGGACCAGTAGTCATTAAATTAACGATTGGGTTTCAGGGAAACCAAAGCGAATGTTCATACATTGCACGGCCTGCGCCGCCGCGCCTTTCAGCAGGTTATCTTCCGTGGCGACCACAATCAGATGCTCACCCTCAACGGAGAAACCGATATCGCAGAACGGCAGGCCGACAACGGACTTCAACGCTGGCACGCCCTTATCATACAGGCGAACCAGCGGCTTATCATGATAGGCGTTGTGATAGGCTTCGGCGACATCCTGCTGTGTAACGCCCGGCTGCAAGCGACAGGTGATGGTTTCCAGAATACCGCGAGCGAAGTTGCCCAGATGCGGCGTAAAGATCACCGGCGTACCGAGGTGAGTTGAAATTTCAGGTTCATGGCGGTGGTTGAAAATGCCGTACGGTTGCAGGCTCACTTCACAGAAGCTGCTGGTCAGCGATGCTTTACGCCCCGCGCCGCTCACGCCGCTCACGGCATTGATCACCGGCCACTGAGCCGGGTTCAGCAGTTGGGCGTCCAGCAGTGGCTTCAGCGCCAGTTGCGCAGCGGTGGGATAGCAGCCTGGGACCGCGATCAGTTGTGCCTGCTTCACACTTTCCGCACGCCATTCCGCCAGACCGTAAACCGCTTTTGCCAGCCAGTCGGCGTGCTGGTGTTCAAAACCATAGTAGCGACGATAGAATTCGGCATCCTGCACGCGGAACGCGCCGGATAAATCAAAAACGGTACAGCCAGCCGCCAGAAACACCGGGGCTAAATCGTGGCTGACTTTGTGGTCAGTCGCCAGAAAAACCACATCCACCCCTTTCGCCGCTTCTTGCGCATCGGTCAGCGGTTTTACCGGAACATCGATGATGCCTTTAAGCTGCGGGTGTAAATCAGAAATCAATTTTCCTGCATCGACACTTTGCGCAGAAACCATCAAAGCGGTTATGTTCATCTGTGGGTGACGGTTCAGGTAGAGCGCAAGCTCAGCGCCGGTATAACCACTTGCACCAACAATCAGCGTATTCAGCATGGGATCCGTATACCTTCTTACTTTTCTATGAAACAGGTAACAGGGCTCACCAGCGTCGGTACGCTGTTCACCCGCGAAGCTCAGTGAAAGTGACGACTCGCCATCGCCGTACCTTTGGGTTTCCTTTCACCAGGCATTAATGTATTTTTATTCACAATAAATGCATGAATATTGATACTATCCTAACCAGAGGCTGTCAACAGTGAAGATGAATTTACCCCCTTTTATTGAGCTATATCGGGCACTAATCGCTACACCGTCCATCAGTGCCACCGACAGCGCGCTCGATCAAAGTAATCAGGCATTAATCAACCTGCTGGCAGGCTGGTTCGGCGATCTCGGTTTCCATGTGGAAGTCCAACCGGTTCCCGGCACGCGCAATAAATTTAATATGCTGGCGCGGATTGGTGAAGGAAAAGGTGGCTTATTGTTGGCAGGGCACACCGACACCGTGCCATTCGACGACGGCCGCTGGACGCGCGATCCCTTCACGCTGACCGAACACGACAATAAGCTGTACGGTCTGGGTACGGCAGATATGAAAGGTTTTTTTGCCTTTATTCTTGATGCGTTGCGCGATATCGACCCGACCAAACTGACCAAGCCGCTCTACGTTCTGGCAACCGCAGATGAAGAAACCACCATGGCCGGAGCCCAGTATTTTTCCGAATCCACGCAGATTCGCCCGGACTGCGCCATCATCGGCGAGCCGACCTCGCTGCAGCCGGTACGCGCACATAAAGGCCATATGTCCAACGCGGTTCGCATTCAGGGACAGTCCGGCCACTCCAGCGATCCTTCACGCGGCGTGAACGCGATTGAGTTGATGCACGAGGCGATTTCCCACCTGCTGGTGCTGCGTAACACCTTACAGGAACGCTATCACAACCCGATTTTCCACATTCCGCATCCCACCATGAACCTCGGGCACATTCACGGCGGCGATGCCGCTAACCGCATCTGTGGTTGCTGCGAACTACATATGGATATCCGCCCACTGCCGGGCATAACGCTTAACGATCTGAACGGGCTGCTGTCAGAAGCGCTGGAGCCTGTCAGCCAGCGCTGGCCGGGACGCTTGACCATCAACGAGCTACATCCCCCCATTCCTGGCTATGAGTGCCCGCCGGATCACCGTCTGATAGCCGTCGTGGAGAATTTGCTGGGAACGAAAACGGAAATCGTCAACTACTGCACCGAAGCGCCGTTTATTCAGACGCTGTGCCCGACGCTGGTGCTGGGGCCAGGATCGATCGAACAGGCGCACCAGCCGGATGAATACATTGATACCCAATTTATCAAACCGACGCGGGAACTGATTGCGCAGGTGATTCATCACTTCTGCCACCACTGATCCGTGCAAGCAGCCTTGTCAGCTATGTTGGCAAGGCCATGTTGAGACCGCTCATGAAGAAGAAAGATTTTATCGCAGAGCCGCAGTGCCCCGCCATCCCTCCCTGCTAATTAGTTACCCTAATATCCGCGCCTCTGTAATTAAATTTCACAAATTGCCAAGCCCGCCTCAATGCAAGTACAAAGAATAAGGAGAAGAAGGAATCGTCAATTGACGAAATCGCCTTATCGTGGCTAGATGGATGCAGTGCGTTAAAATATGTCAAGTGAAATAAACTTACAAAAATGGTAGGGATGGGTCAGGGTAACTATGAACGAACAATATTCCGCAATGCGTAGTAACGTCAGTATGCTCGGTAAGCTGCTCGGCGATACCATCAAGGAAGCACTGGGTGAGAACATCCTTGATAAAGTCGAAACAATCCGTAAGTTGTCAAAGTCTTCTCGCGCAGGTAATGAAAAACACCGTCAGGAGTTGCTGAGCACGCTGCAAAACCTGTCTAACGATGAACTGTTGCCCGTTGCCCGCGCATTCAGCCAGTTCCTTAACCTGACCAACACCGCTGAGCAATACCATACGATTTCACCGCACGGCGAAGCCGCGAGTAATCCGGCACAGCTTTCTAATGCGTTTGAACGCCTGAAGGAAAGCAAAGATCTGACCGAACGCGATATCCGCGACGCCGTGGAATCCCTGTCGATTGAGCTGGTGTTGACCGCACATCCGACCGAAATTACCCGTCGCACGCTGATCCACAAGCTAGTGGAAGTGAACACCTGCCTCAAGCAGCTCGATCACAACGATCTGGCTGATTATGAACGCAACCAGATCATGCGCCGCCTGCGCCAATTGATCGCGCAGTCCTGGCATACCGATGAAATCCGCAAAATTCGCCCGACCCCGGTAGATGAAGCCAAATGGGGCTTTGCCGTGGTGGAAAACAGCCTGTGGGAAGGCGTTCCTGCGTTTTTACGTGAACTGGATGAGCAGTTGGAACAGGCTTTCGGCTATCGTTTGCCGGTGGATGCCGTACCGGTGCGCTTTACCTCCTGGATGGGCGGCGACCGTGACGGCAACCCGAACGTGACGGCAGAAGTCACCCGCCATGTGCTGTTGCTCAGCCGCTGGAAGGCCGCCGATCTGTTCCTGCGCGATATTCAGGTGCTGGTTTCCGAACTGTCGATGTCCGAATGTACGCCCGAGCTGCTGGAACGGGCCGGAGGCAGCGAGGTACAGGAACCGTACCGCGCCATCATGAAGTCACTGCGTTCACAGTTGAGCAGCACGCTGAGCTATCTGGAAGCACGCCTGACGGGTGAAGAACGTCTGCCGCCCAAAGATCTGCTGCTGACCAACGAGCAACTCTGGGAACCGCTTCACGCCTGCTACCAGTCGCTGAAAGCCTGCGGCATGGGCATTATTGCCGACGGCAGCCTGCTGGACACGCTGCGCCGCGTACGCTGCTTTGGTGTACCGTTGGTACGCATCGATGTGCGTCAGGAAAGCACCCGCCATACCGAAGCGCTGGCCGAAATTACCCGCTATCTGGGTCTGGGCGACTACGAAAGCTGGTCTGAATCCGATAAGCAGGCTTTCCTGATTCGTGAACTTAGCTCCAAGCGCCCGCTGCTGCCGCGCTACTGGGAACCGAGTGCGGATACCAAGGAAGTGCTGGATACCTGTCGGGTGATCGCCAAAGCCCCTATCGGCTCCGTCGCGGCTTATGTCATTTCGATGGCTCGTACACCTTCCGATGTGCTGGCTGTTCATCTGCTGCTCAAAGAAGCGGGCTGCCCGTTTGCCTTACCTGTCGCGCCGCTGTTCGAAACGCTGGACGACCTGAACAACGCCGATGATGTCATGACGCAATTGCTGAGCATCGACTGGTATCGCGGCTTTATTCAGGGCAAGCAAATGGTCATGATCGGCTATTCCGACTCCGCGAAAGACGCGGGTGTGATGGCGGCCTCCTGGGCGCAATACCGCGCACAGGACGCGCTGATCAAAACCTGTGAGAAAGCGGGCATCGCCCTGACGCTGTTCCACGGACGTGGCGGTTCTATTGGTCGCGGTGGCGCACCGGCGCATGCCGCGCTGTTGTCACAACCGCCGGGCAGCCTGAAAGGTGGCCTGCGCGTGACCGAACAAGGCGAGATGATCCGCTTTAAATATGGTCTGCCGGAAGTCACCATCAGCAGTCTGGCGTTATATACCGGTGCGATTCTGGAAGCGAACCTGCTGCCGCCGCCGGAGCCAAAACAGGAGTGGCACGACGTGATGGATGAGCTGTCCCGCGTGTCCTGCGATATGTATCGTGGATACGTACGTGAGAACCCGGATTTCGTTCCTTACTTCCGCGCCGCCACGCCGGAGCTGGAACTGGGTAAACTCCCGTTGGGATCGCGTCCGGCTAAACGTCGCCCGAACGGTGGCGTGGAAAGTCTGCGTGCCATTCCGTGGATTTTCGCCTGGACGCAGAACCGCCTGATGCTGCCAGCATGGCTCGGTGCGGGTGCCGGTTTGCAGAAAGTGGTAGACGACGGCAAGCAGGGACAGTTGGAAGAGATGTGCCGCGACTGGCCGTTCTTCTCGACGCGTATCGGCATGCTGGAGATGGTGTTCGCCAAAGCTGACCTGTGGCTGGCAGAGTATTACGATCAGCGTCTGGTGGAAGAGAAGCTGTGGCCATTAGGGAAACAACTGCGCGATCAGTTAGCCGCCGACATCAACATCGTGCTGGCGATCTCCAATGACGATCACCTGATGGCGGATCTGCCGTGGATCGCGGAGTCCATCGCGCTGCGTAACGTCTACACCGACCCTCTGAACGTGTTGCAGGCCGAACTGCTGCACCGTTCGCGTCAGCAGGAACAACCGGACGCCGATCTCGAACTGGCGCTGATGGTCACCATCGCTGGCGTCGCAGCGGGTATGCGTAATACGGGTTAATTGCGCAGGTAGCAACATACGCAGAAAAACTACAGGCCGGTCAACTGACCGGCCTAAAAAGAAAACCTTACGCCAGATATTTATCCTGCAAATACTGCCGCGCGCGGTTATCCAGCCCGTATTCCACTTCAAGCCAGCTATCGATCGAACCATGTCGTTCGTAGATGGCCTGCAACGCCGTCACGATGAACTCTTCCTGCACCGACAACACATAAGAGAACTGCCCCAGCGCTTTCTCATTCAGCGTTTCCGCTAAATGCGCCAGTAGCTGTTGACGGAATGGCGTCAGCGTCGTGTCCGTGAGCAGGTAATCTTCCATTACCGTCTGTTCATCCGCCCCCAGCGCAAACATCACCAGCGCCGAGCCGACCCCCGTACGATCTTTACCCACGGCACAGTGCTGTACCAGCCCGCCGTCATCCGTCCGTAATAGCAGCGACACCAACTGTTTATAAGCCGAATTGTTGAAAGGTAAACGGCGATACAGCTCCAGCATAAACGCCCGCGAATCAAAGGCCGCCAGCACATCGGATCCGAGTGAATCCAGATTGGCCGTCACTTCGTGGCGTAATGGGTTGGCCGGATACGCGTGATAGCTAGCGCCTGCCCACAATATATCGGGCTTTAGCGCAATTTCATCGGCATCCCGATAGTCCACCACATGGGAAATAGGCACACCAGCAAGATGTTCACAATCCGCCTCACTCAGCAGATCCAGCGAGCCGGAGCGAAAAAGTTTACCGTGTCGGATAAGCCGCCCGTCAGCGGCCCGATTGCCGCCTAAATCGCGGAAGTTGATTCCGCCATCCAGCGGTAATAACGAAGGATGAAGCAACGTGGGTTCGATCATACATCTCCTTACGAGGTTGAAAGGCGAGTGAGGCAACCGTATCACGTACCATTAGCACAATGAAGGTTAACCCCATGATCCAAGAGGCTATCAGGATAAAGGCTGGCACCCACGATAACCAGCCCAATATCTGATTTATGCTCGTTTACTCAGCGGCTAGCAGTCTGCGCGTCGCCTCCAGCAACACCTTAATCACGGTGGTTTCGGCCAGCTTCATGGTCGCCGCATCCGGGATTTCCTGCTGGGTACGGTTCACGATCACACCCGCGATCATCCCCGCTTTTAGCCCCTGGCTGGCGCACATGGTCAGCAGCGTGGCGGATTCCATTTCATAGTTCAGCACACCCATGCTCTGCCATTCTTCCATCGAACCGCGGAAGCGGCGTACAACGCGTCCAGAGAAGGTGTCATAGCGTTCCTGACCGGGGTAGAACGTATCGGAAGACGCTGTGATGCCTACGTGCAACGCCGCACCCGAGGCTTTTGCCGCCTCCACCAGCGCGGTGGTACAGCCGAAGTCAGCCACGGCGGGGAATTCCATCGGCGCGAAGTGCAGGCTCGCACCATCAAGACGGACGGCCGCAGTAGTGACCAGGACATCACCGACGTTGATGCCGGACTGAATCGCCCCCGTTGTGCCTACACGCAGGAAAGTACGGATGCCGAGCTGTGCCAATTCTTCTACCGCGATGGAGGTTGACGGGCCGCCAATACCAGTCGAGCAAACAATAATCGCTTTGCCGTCCAGTTCCGCACGCCACGAGGTAAACTCACGGTGCGAGGCCAGATGCACCGGGTTATCCATCAGGCGAGCAATTTTCTCAACGCGTTCAGGATCGCCGGGCACGATAGCCAGCGTCGCGCCCTGTAAATCGCTCTTGACCAGACCAAGATGGAACACATCAGATGTAGACATAACTGCCTCCCGGGCAATCAATTGGGTATCAGAGAAATCACGCCGGACGCCCCATAAACGCTGCCTATCGCAGTCTGTAAGCGTCCGTTCTGGAAAAGACTCTAGCGCATCGCTACACTTTTTTAAGTGACTAATGTCACTGATGAAAAAGAAACGAATACAAACATACATAAAATATGTGACTCACATCACTTTCAATGAGGTGAAAAATTCATTTTTGCTGATTAATTGTCTTCTAGTGTAGATTCTTTAATCATTGTTCGTATTTATCATAGATGTTCTGAAATCCCTCTTTATATGAAAACCGGCTGGCCGGTAACAGGAGAGCGCGTAATGAAGACTGATGAACTGACGACCTTCAAACACCTTCCGCAAGGGCTATCCCCGGCGGTGGAGCCGCAGACCTCCTCCATCATTACGACGGATTCTGTCGGTATCATTGCCAGTGAAACCACCATTCCTTCTCAGGGCGAGCAGCTACCCGCTTATATCGCCAGACCGGCAAATCATGATAGGCCGCTCCCTATCATTCTGGTGGTGCAGGAAATTTTCGGTGTGCACCAACATATTCAGGATGTGTGTCGCAGGCTGGCCAAACAGGGTTATATGGCGATTGCGCCAGAGCTGTATTTTCGTCAGGGCGACGCCAGCCACTATAGCGATATTCAGCAAATCCTGACCGAGCTGGTTTATAAGGTGCCGGATACGCAGGTGCTGTCCGATCTCGATCACACTGCCAACTGGGCGATTAAGCAGGGGGGCGATGCCAACAAGCTGGCGATCACAGGTTTTTGTTGGGGTGGACGCATCACCTGGCTCTATGCCGCGCACAACCCGCAGATCAAGGCAGCCGTTGCCTGGTATGGAAAATTTACCGGTGAGAAAACGCTAAATAGCCCGAAACACCCGGTCGATATTGCAACAGAATTGGAAGCGCCCGTGCTGGGATTATATGGTGCGAAAGACGAGAGTATTCCGTTGGCGCAGGTGGAGACTATGCGGCAGGCGCTGCGTGCTGCCAACGCGGCGGCAGAGATTATCGTTTACCCCGATGCCGGACATGCTTTCCATGCCGATTACCGCCCCAGCTATCATGAAGAATCCGCGCGTGACGGCTGGCAGCGTATGCTGACGTGGTTCCAGAAAAACGGGGTGGCGTAGCACCACCACACAATGTCTAAAAAACCATCGGCGATCGGTTAATGCTGATGTGAGCCATTGAAAAACCGCGAGCTACTACGGCGTGAGGCATCGCTATGGAAACCTCATCGCCGTGTTTCCCCCTACATCCATACCGACGCGATCGGCATTAACCGTTACCTTGTTACAGAGGCCGCTTAAAACGACGTCCAGTCGCCGTTATCGCGCTGGTTTTTCATCGCAGTTGGCGCTAAAGACAGCGTTGGCGTACGCGTGGGAGCGGGTGCATAAGACACGGTTTTGACATTACCATAAGACGAAAGCTTAAAGGCGCTCACCGCCTCTGTCAGCACGGAAGCCTGTGCTTGCAGAGACAGGGCCGCGGAGGCAGACTCTTCAACCAACGCCGCATTCTGCTGGGTCGTGGTATCAATCTGTCCCACCGCCAGATTCATCTGATTGATGCCATCGCTCTGTTCATGGCTCGCCTGAGAGATTTCACTGATGATCTCATTCACATCTCGTACATAGCCCGTTAAGCCGTCCATCGTTTCTTCGGCCGTATCCACCAGCAACATGCCTTCCTGAATTTTGCTCACAGAGTCGTCAATCAAGTCTTTGATCTCACGCGCAGCGGTTGCACTACGCTGTGCCAGAGAACGAACTTCCCCCGCCACCACCGCAAAGCCACGCCCCTGTTCACCCGCGCGTGCCGCTTCAACCGCCGCATTCAGCGCCAGAATATTGGTTTGGAAGGCAATACCGTCAATCACGCCAATAATTTCTGCCATACGCTGGGAGGAATCACGAATGCCACGCATTTTCTGCGTCACGGAGACCATCACGTCGCCGCTTTGCTTGGCAGCACCGGAAGCTTTATTGGCAACCTCCGTCGCCTGCTGGGTGTTTTCTGCCGTATTTTTAATCGTGGAGGTGAGCTGTTCCATGGAAGCCGCCGTTTCTTCCAGCGAGCTAGCCTGCTCTTCAGTACGCGATGACAGATCCTGATTACCTGCGGCAATCTGTGAGGCCGCCGTCGAGATGGCTTCTGCACCATCACGTACCTGCCCGACAATCGTGCTCAGGCTGGTGTTCATGTGATCCAACGATTGCAGCAACAATCCGGTTTCATCTTTGCTGGTCACAGTGATACGTGAGGTCAGGTCGCCCTGTGCCACCTTATTTGCCACTTGCAAAGCCTGCTGTATTGGTCGGGTTACGCTGCGCGTGATAGACCAGGCAATCAATGCACCCGATACCGCACCGAGTGCTAAAATAAGCAAGAGGATAATACGAGACTCGCGATATACCGCAGACATGGTTTCCACAGAGATGTCCATCGCATCATCTTGATAGCTAACCAATTGTTTTACCGTATCACGGTACTGGCGCTGTACGACATTCAGGTTGGTATTGAATTCCTCAATCGCCGCATCCCGATTGCCAGCCTGCACTTCACTAATGATTTTATCGCCAGACTTCAAAAACTCGACACGAATCGTGTGGATAGCGCGTAGCTGAGCGATCGAACGCTCCTCAACGGTTTGGCTGTCCAGCTTGTCCAACAGGCGGCTAATTTCCTGACGAAACTCATTCACACGCGCCACATTTGCCTGGATTTGCTCCTGACCGGAAACCAACATCAACCGCTGATACGCCACCAAAATGCTGGTGACGTTATCGATGAGACTATTGGCATCCACCGTTTGCGGGTAAACCTCTTTGACAATATCTCTGGCACCATCCTGAAAACTGGATAACTTAGAAAGAGCAAAAATACTCACGGCAAACAACATCAAAATCAGGATGGCAAATCCAGCACCCAGTCGATAGCCAATACGCCAATTCGCTAAATTCATGTCTCACTCCTTTTAAGTAATGCATAGCAATGTCAATTGCGCACATATCGCAGCTTGATGAAAAAACAGGGTAGAGAATGGCTGGCTACCCGAAGGGCATAAACCTTCTGATGCGCCAGAGATACCTTGAGGCAGGCATTTTTACGCACGCTCTCAGCATGAGAGGCGCGATCAACGATCAAATAGTTTCCTCGGGTGTTGAGGTGCAAACGTGGAAATAAATCGAACAGTGCTACAAATATAGCTGATAAGGTCGGAAAGACGTGATTGAGGAGAAAATCATGGACTTCCCTCTCCGAATTCACACAGCCGAAGCCGCTCCTGTATTATTCATTTTATCGGCATATCGCACATGACCTTTACCATTTGATCGTTTAAATCATTCAAAAATAAATAACAGATAGCCATTGACTATCATAAAATTAATTTCGATCGGTAAAAGCACATATCAATCTACGCACCGTTAACAGAAATAACGCTTCAATTACATAGAAGGATAGTCAGGTCGCGTTGATATGAAAAATAAAGAATGCGTATTTTATTTATGCAGGAACCGAAAAAACCAGGGAGGCAATAGCCTCCCTGATGTCATCAGCAATTAAACCTTACTGGGTTTCACGCAGACGCTGTGCTGCCTGAACCATATTCGCCAGAGCCTGACGCGTTTCCGGCCAGCCGCGGGTTTTCAGGCCGCAATCCGGGTTCACCCACAGGCGTTCCGCAGGAATACGCTGTGCCGCTTTCTTCAGCAAGGCTTCCATCCACTCTACGCTCGGTACGTTCGGAGAGTGGATATCATAAACCCCCGGTCCGATGTCATTTGGATATTCGAACTCTTCAAACGACTCCAGCAACTCCATATCGGAACGAGAGGTTTCAATCGTAATCACGTCGGCATCCAGCGCGGCGATAGAATCCATGATGTCGTTGAACTCGCAATAACACATGTGGGTGTGGATCTGCGTATCATCTTTCGCCACAGCAGCGTTCAGACGGAACGCATCCACGGCCCAGGCCAGATAGGCATCCCAATCAGAGCGGTGCAACGGCAGACCTTCACGCAGCGCCGGTTCATCGATCTGGATGATACCAATGCCCGCCGCCTCCAAATCCGCCACTTCATCACGCAGCGCCAGCGCAATCTGTCTGGCGATGGTTTCCCGCGTGACGTCTTCGCGCGGGAACGACCAACACAGGATAGTCACCGGCCCTGTCAGCATGCCTTTCATCGGCTTGTCGGTCAGAGACTGTGCGTATTTCGCCCACTCAACGGTGATGGCTTCTGGACGGCTCACATCGCCAATGATGACTGGCGGCTTCACACAGCGAGAACCGTAGCTCTGCACCCAACCGTTCTGGGTAAAGACAAACCCATCCAGATGCTCGCCAAAATACTCCACCATGTCGTTACGCTCGGCTTCACCGTGCACCAGTACGTCCAGACCCAGACGCTCCTGTTCAACCACAGCCTGCTTGATGTGCTCGGCAATGCCGGTGCGATAGTGATGGCTATCCAGACGCCCCTGTTTGAAATCCAAACGCAGGCCACGAATTTCCGTAGTTTGTGGGAAAGAACCGATCGTGGTCGTCGGCCAGGCTGGCAGATTAAAACGCTCGCGCTGGGCATCAGCACGAACCGAATACACGTTCTGACGCTGGCTGTCCTGTGCGGTAATCGCCGCCAGACGCTGCGCAACGGCGGCATTATTCACGCGCGTTGAGGTGCGGCGCGCGCGAATCGGCGCGCTATACGCTTCCAATGCCTGACCGTTGCCGCTGTTCAGTGCCTGAGACAACAACGACAGCTCCGCACATTTCTGGATGGCAAAAGCGAACCAGCTCTTTACTTCCTCATCCAGACGCGCTTCTACGCTCAGATCAATCGGGCTATGCAGCAGTGAACATGAACTTCCCAGCCACAGATCGCGCGTCCCTACCAGCGGTTGCAGGCGTTGAAACCAGTTGCTCAGGTCAGCACGCCAGACGTTGCGGCCATTAATCACCCCCAGAGACAGCACCCAGTTCGCAGGCAGTTGAGCACTCAGCGTCGCGGCATCATCTTTACCGTGAACCAGATCGATATGCAGTCCCTGAACCGGCAGGGCTTTGATCGTTTCCAAGTTCTGGCTAACGCTATCGAAATAGGTCGTCAGCAGCAATTTCACCTGACCTTGCAGCGCGTCGTAGGCTGGTTTAAACGCCGCCAGCCATTCTTGCGGCAGTTCCAGCGCCAGTGCAGGCTCGTCAATCTGCACCCACTCGATGCCGCGCTTCGCCAGCTCAGCCAATACCTGCTGGTAAACCGGTAGAATGTCCTTTAGCAGCGATAGACGATCAAATGACTCACCTTTCACTTTGCCCAGCCACAGGTAGGTCACCGGACCTAACAGCACAGGTTTCACGTTATGGCCCAACGCCAGTGCTTCATCAACTTCGTCCAGCAGTTGTGTCCAGGTCAGCTTGAACTGCTGTCCTTGAGTGAATTCCGGCACCATGTAGTGATAGTTCGTGTTAAACCATTTGGTCATTTCTGCCGCCGCCGCCGGTTTACCGGTTGGCGCACGCCCGCGACCAATACGGAACAGCGTATCCAGATCGACCGAACCGTCTTCATTTCGATGACGCTCAGGTACGTTACCCAGCAGCAGACTTGTGGTCAGCACATGGTCGTACCAGGCGAAATCACCCACTGGCAGCAGCTCAACGCCAGCATCCTTCTGTTGTTGCCAATGACGCGCACGCAGCTCACGTCCGACGCTCAGCAGCTCCTCCTGTGTCGCGTTACCTGCCCAGTAGCTTTCCTGTGCTTTTTTCAGTTCACGGCGTAGCCCAACGCGCGGAAAACCCAGTGTGTGATTCACAATCGCCATCGTTAATTCCTCATTTAGCCGTCCAGATGTTTACACCTCCATAATCCGCAGGTAGTGTAGTCACCACAAGCGCAATTTATTCACTGTCACTGTGAAGGACTCTCATGATCGAATTCAAACACCTGCGAACGCTGCAAGCACTGCGCAATACCGGATCGTTAGCCGCCGCTGCCGCTGCACTTCACCAAACTCAATCCGCGTTGTCCCATCAGTTCAGCGATCTGGAGCAGCGTCTTGGGTTCAGGCTATTCGTGCGTAAAAGCCAGCCGCTACGCTTTACGCCTCAGGGAGAAATTCTGTTGCAGTTGGCAGAACAGGTGTTGCCGCAAATCCAGCAGGCATTGCAGGCCTGTCATGAGCCGCACCAAACCACGCTGCGCCTGGCTATCGAGTGTCATAGCTGTATTCAGTGGCTGACGCCTGCGCTGGACGAGTTCCATCACCACTGGCCGCAGGTGGTGATGGATTTTAAATCGGGCGTCACATTCGACCCTCAGCCAGCACTCCAGCAAGGTGAATTGGATCTGGTCATGACCTCCGACATCATGCCGCGCAGCGGCCTGCACTATTCACCGCTGTTTGATTTTGAAGTCAGGCTGGTATTGGCTCCCGACCATCCGCTGGCGGGAAAAGAGAAAATCGAACCGGAGGATTTCACCACCGAAACCCTGATGATCTATCCGGTACAGCGGCAACGGCTGGATGTCTGGCGCCACTTTTTACAGCCTGCGGGCATTAGCCCTACGTTGAAAAGCGTGGATAATACGCTGCTGTTGATTCAGATGGTCGCCGCCCGTATGGGCATTGCCGCGTTACCGCACTGGGTGGTGGAAAGCTTTGAACGTCAGGGGCTGATTATGACCAAATCACTGGGCGAGGGGCTGTGGAGCCGGTTGTACGCTGCCGTTCGCGATGGAGAGCAGCGCCAACCGGTGATTGATGCATTTATTCGTTCGGCGCGTCAGCACGCTTGTGAGCACTTACCCTTTGTCAAGGACGCTTCACGACCCAACGCTGGTGTACCCACAGTGAGGACGTAATAATTATCGTCCCCACAATAAAGCTCAGCCAGTCTGGCGTTTTGTGCCAGATAGCAAAGTTGACCAAAAGCCCCGCCGGCACATGGAAATTATTCATTATGCTAAGTGTTCCGGCATCCACCTGAGTTGCGCCGTAGTTCCACATAAAATAGCCCAGGCCGGAAGCGCCAATCCCCAGCCACAGCAACACCCCCCACTGCAAGGTGGTGGTCGGTAACTTATCCAGATTGCCGAAGAGCAACCACGCCGCTATCGTCACAATCGCAGCGCCCAGATAGAACCAGGAAAATGCGCAATGCTGCGGCACAGGATGAAGCTCCATCAGGCGCTTATAGCCAACCTGACCTGCCGCAAAGCACACGTTAGCCACCTGCACCAGCAGGAATCCCCACCAGAAATGTTCACTGACGCCGTGATAGTGGATCACCGCCGCACCAAATACCGCCAGCAACGCACTCATGGCATAGCCCCAGCGTAAACGCTGCCGGGCAAGCAGATCGTAAATCAGCGTCACGTACAGCGGCGTCATCACCGTAAAGAGTAAAAACTCCGGTACGGTCAGGTACAGGTAAGCCTGGAACACGAACAGGTACATGATACCGAGTTGGCAAGCACCCACTAACATATACAAGGAAATGACGCGTGGCGCATAGCCCCGAAAACGTAAGAACGGCAAAAATACCACTGCCGCGGCCGTCAGACGGAACATCGCAGAAAACCAGCTATCAACCTGACCCGCCAGATATTCGCCAATCAGGCTGAATGAAAATGCCCACAAAATAGTGGTGATAGTAAGTAATGGCACAACAGCATCCGCTTAAGAAAAAGTAGCGCTATTGTAGCGGAGATGACTGAATGAGTTTTCATCAACATGGTTTACATGAGGGCAAAAAAAAGACAAACAGGAAATACACGCAACCCCGAGAAGGCATGACATTAAATAATCTTTATCAATAACACAGTGGCGTGCGTTAAATATATTCGCTGCCTACGACGCTTTGCAGAAAAAATAACAGCCTCTTTTTTGTCAAATAAAAGAAGCTGAATGACTCAAGGATTAAATCTGCCATCTGAACCAGGCAAAGAAAACATTACCATTATTGTATGTTCCGGGAATGTAAGTCGCCTGGAAAGAGAGCTGGCCATAACTGATTGATGCCAAAGGCAATAGAACAGGGATTGGAATATAGTTCCAGTTATCACGCATTGTTACGCCAGCCGTGAAACCCAGACCCAGTTGAAAATCTTGATCGCTGGTGGGTCGCCAACGCTTTTCATAACCGTAGCCACCGATAGGTTCCCATTTATTAAAGGAATCCTTAAAAGCCATAATATAAAGCCCGTGCCAATCCCCATCCTTATCCAGACGGGAAACACCATAGCCCGCGCCCCACGGTTTTTCGTTATACTTGTCCGTTTTTTCTTTATCGTATGTCCAGCGGTTATGCCAGGTGATTGCCGGGATATAAATATCGTGGCTCTGCGGCGAATTCCAGGTGGTAGACAAGTTATTTTTACTTCTCTGCCACCAGCTTTCACTCTGCTTATCCGATGCCGGATCATTGGAAGCAACCGCTATAGGGGCAAGGTTCACCGTGCTATTCGAATTATTTGTCCCTGCATTATTTATGCTTTCTGCTGCGTAGCTCAAAAAAGGAACAACGGGTAGTGTAATCAAACTCAATGTGATTAAAGTTCGCTTCAAATACATATAAGGTTCTCTGTAACAGCGTCACGATTCCATTCAAAAAAAGTAATCCAACAAGGCTATTCTTGGTCGTTACCAAAATATATAGTGCAACTTACGCAATCTGCCTATATAGGCGGTAGACTAAAGCGGCCTATTATGAAGGGAGCAGTTGCAACTTTGCTTAAATAGATAGTGAAATCAGCGTTGCTTTCAGATGTTTCTTAGCAGAAATAGCAAAAAACCACCTTATTTATCGGTGGTTTATATGCTGCTGGCAATCTATTCCAGATAGTAAGAAACCGTAATCGACTACGCTACGCCGTAAAGCTAAATACCATCACCGTATTCAAAGCCACGGTTGATGCCGTTGAAATACTGATCCATATCCATCGCGGGTTTATCACTCTCCGGGCGACCGACGATACGAGCCGGAACCCCTGCCGCCGTCGTATGAGGTGGAACTGATTGCAGCACGACAGAACCTGCGCCAATTTTCGCGCCACAGCCGACTTCAATATTCCCCAAAATTTTAGCGCCGGCACCAATCATCACACCTTCACGAATTTTAGGATGACGATCACCGCTGGTTTTTCCCGTACCGCCCAACGTAACGGATTGCAAAATGGAGACATCATTTTCAACCACAGCCGTTTCGCCAATCACGATACCCGTTGCGTGATCGAGCATGATCCCACAGCCGATTCTCGCTGCTGGGTGAATATCGACACCGAAAGAAATCGAGATTTGATTTTGAAAATAGACCGCCAGCGCTTTGCGATCCCGTGACCAAAGCCAGTGTCCGATGCGATAAGCCTGTAATGCATGAAATCCTTTCAGGTAGAGCAACGGCGTCGAGTATTTATCCACTGCCGGATCGCGCAGGCAGACAGCCTGAATATCACGCGCCGCCGAGACAATCATCTGCGGATCGGCGCGGTAGGCCTCTTCCACCACCTCACGAATGGCGATCGCGGGCATAATAGAATTGGCTAGCTTATTCGCCAGCATGTAGCTCAATGCGCTACCCAGATTCTCGTGTTTCAGCAACGTGGCATGAAAAAAGCTGGCCAGCATTGGTTCACAATCAGCAAGACTACGCGCTTCTGCCTTGATATTGGTCCAGACCAGTTCCAGTTCTTCTGTCGACATTGCCTTACTCTCCGAGATACCACACAACGTACATCTGTTCTCAAACGGCATGCTTATTAGCACCACCGTTCGCATACAAGAAAATGAAGATACTATGAGCTTTCAGGATTAGGAAGCCCAGCATGGAACGACGTGTTTTATAACTTGGTTTCGTCTTTACGCGTGCGACCCAGCAGGCTCAGCGCCGCCTCTCGGGCATCTTTCCCACAATACAACACCTGCCAGAGTTGCTCGGTAATCGGCATCTCAACGCCGTAGCGCTGCGCTAATGCCAGCACCTCTTTCGTATTACGGTATCCTTCAACAACCTGACCAATGCTATCTTGTGCGCTTTGCACATCCATTCCCTGCCCTAGCATCATACCAAAGCGCCGGTTACGGGACTGATTATCAGTACAGGTCAGCACCAGATCGCCAAGCCCCGCCATCCCCATGAAGGTGGTAGGATCCGCACCCAGCGCCGTGCCAAGTCGGGTCATTTCCGCCAGCCCTCGGGTGATCAAGGCAGTACGAGCATTGGCACCAAACCCAATGCCGTCTGACATACCCGCGCCGATAGCAATGACGTTCTTCACCGCCCCACCGAGTTGCACGCCGATAAAATCCAGGTTGCTGTAGACACGGAAACTCTTCCCGCAATGCAGTAACTGTTGCAGATCGTCAGCAAATTCACTGTCCGTTGATGCCAGCGCAATCGCCGTCGGCATGCCAGCCGCCAATTCTTTGGCAAATGTCGGGCCAGACACCACCGCAAGCGGGATGGTTTCGCCCAACGCTTCGCGTGCGACATCCTGCAACAAGCGACCCGTTTCCGCTTCCAGCCCTTTGGTCGCCCACACGATACGCGTATCGGCGCGTAAATGCGGTTTCAACTGACGCAATACATCACCGAATACGTGGCTCGGCACCACAACCAGCACGTTTCTGCTGGCGGCAAGCGCTCGTTCCAGATCGGTTTCCAACTGTAACGAATCGGGGAAAGGCACATCCGGCAGAAAAGCCTGATTGCAGCGAGCGGCCTGTAACACCTGAATGTGAGCAGAGTTGTGGCCCCACAGCACAACCCGATGGCCATTACGCGCCAGCGTAATGGCTAACGCGGTGCCGTATGAACCGGCACCGATGACGGTCATGGAAGCGTCAGACGCGTTCATCAGGCATCCTGGTGCTGCGCAGCGCCTTCACCTTCGGTCTGCTGCTGTAGGTAGTTCATAAACAGCGCATCAAAGTTAACCGGCGCCAGGTTCAACTGCGGGAAAGTACCGCGAGAAACCAGGCTGGTGATGCACTCACGCGCATAAGGGAACAGAATGTTCGGGCAATAAGCACCCAGGCAGTGCGCCAGTTGAGTCCCTTCGATACCGCCAACGGTGAAGATACCACCTTGCTGAACTTCACACAGAAATGCAGTTTCTTCACCCAAAGAAGCCGTTACGGTCACACGCAGTACGACTTCATAGATGTCGTCAGCCAGTTGGCTGGAGGCGGTATCCAGATCCAATTTGACTTCCGGTTGCCATTCCTGCTGGAACACCTGAGGCGCATTCGGCGCTTCAAAAGAGATATCTTTGGTGTAGATACGCTGGATTTGGAAAGCCATTTCTGTGTTGTTTTGTTCAGACATGTTAAGTAATACCCTTTTGTTAGATTTTCTTGACGTCTTCCGTCGTCATCAGTAGGCAGACGTCAGCACATTTCGGTCATTGCCGTACGGTAATCACGGTCATACTGTAATCACCGTGGTTCTGCAATCAGCCCGTCGGTTATCCTGCCACATCGTTGCCATGTTCACTGCGGATGGCACAATGCGGATAGTTTTACCACAAACCGCGTTATTTGCCGCGCACTAAAGGCAGATTCTCACCACTCCAACCAGCCAACCCATCTTTCAGCACCTGCACACGCTCAAAGCCTGCTTTATGCAAATTCTCGGCCGCTTCACGCGAGGAGAGGCCGTTGGCGCATACCACAATAATCGGCTGTGACTTATGTTTTTCAAGTTCACCTACGCTGCCGTTTTTGATGTCGTTCGGCAACAGGTTAAATGCGCTGGCAATATGGCCACGGCGATAGTCGTCACGGTTGCGGATATCAACGACGACAGCATCTTCTTTATTAATCAGTCGGATCGCTTCACCGCGAACCACTTCTTTCACGTTCGACAGTTTACTCTTCACAGTAAGTACAATTACCGCAACCAACAGCGCAACCCAGGCGATGCTCAAAATAGGGTGCTTGCTAACGAATGGCATAATCTCTTGCATGGGGTGTAACGGCTCCCGGATCAGTTAAGCAACAAAAATATAAGGTCACTGAGTATACCTGCGCGATACGGCAATTACAGCCAGTAAGCCAACATAGCGTATCGAATCTGCGGCGCGATACCCAAATTTCCAGGGTAAATGCTTGACGCACTCCAACAAAGGCCAGCGCGAGCGCTAGCCAGAGGTAGCAGACCGCAGCAAATAGCGAGCTAAATGACGCCATTTCACCATTTTATGCGCAGAGCTTTCCATTTATCTACGATTGATACGCATAGATGCCTGTCTTTGTGCCATGCTTGTCACGTCTGGAAATAGAAATCAGACAAGAGACAACTGGTAAGCTGCTGTTCATCGTGGAATAATTCACCGCTATGAGTAAAAACGCGTTATTTGTACAGAGTCGAGTAGCATGTAGCGCCGATCGCCATTTATCCGCATTACAAAGACTGCTCACCCGCTGCGTCAGCGCGCTCTGCGTTGGCGTTCTGCTGTTGCCCGCACTCGGCCAGGCGGAAGACAATCAGGCACAGCTTAAGACCCTGCAACAAGATATCGCCGCGAAAGAAAAAAGCGTTCAAGAGCAGCAAAAGCAGCGCAGTGCTTTAGTTCAGCAGTTGAAAAAGCAGGAACAGTCCATTTCTCAGGCGAGTCGTCAACTGCATGAAACGCGCAATACGCTGTCCACGCTAAATAAAGAATTAACCAGTCTCGGCACCTCTATCGCCAAGCTGCAATCTCAGCAGGACAAACAACAATCTCTCCTTTCTCGACAGCTTGATGCGGCTTTCCGGCAAGGTCAGCACAGCGCGTTGCAACTCATGCTGAGCGGAGAAGAAAGCCAGCGCAACGAGCGCATCCTCGCGTACTTCGGCTACCTGAACGAGGCGCGGCAGAAATCCATCAACGAATTGCACCAAACCCGCGTGGAACTGGCCGCTCAACGGCGTCAGTTAGAACAAAAACAGACGCAGCAAAAAACGTTGTTAAGTGATCAACAGCAACAACAGCAAACGCTGGAGCAGGCGCAGACCGATCGGAAGAAAACGCTGTCGACGCTGGAAAGCTCGCTGGAAAAAGATCGGCAGCAGTTGACGGAACTGCGCCAGAATGAAACTCGATTGCGCGATCAGATCGCTCGCGCCGAGCGAGAGGCCAAAGCGCGCGCCGAACGGGAAGCGCGCGAGGTCGCCAAGGTTCGCGCTAAAGAAGAACAGGCCAAACGCAGCGGCAGCAGTTATAAACCGACTGAAGGTGAGCGTTCACTCATGGCGCGTACTGGCGGTTTAGGCCGACCATCAGGTCAGGCTATCTGGCCCGTTAACGGCCGCATCGAGCACCGCTTCGGCGAGCCGCTACAGGGCGAACTACGCTGGAAAGGCATGGTGATTACCGCACCGGAAGGCACGGAAGTGAAAGCTATCGCCGACGGCACCGTACTGATGGCCGACTGGCTACAGGGCTACGGGCTGGTTGTCGTTGTGCAGCATGGTAAAGGCGACATGAGCCTGTACGGCTATAACCAAAGTGCCTTGGTTGCCGTTGGCGCTCAGGTTAAGGCGGGTCAATCTATTGCACTGGTCGGCACCAGCGGTGGACAAAGCCAGCCTGGACTGTATTTCGAAATCCGTCGTCAGGGTCAGGCGGTCAATCCACAACCTTGGCTGGGAAGATAGCCTTGTCTTATTTAACCAAAACACCGTTATTGGCATTAGGTCTGCTCGCCCTATCTCCTTTGGCGCTGGCCGGAAAGCTTTCCATCGTCATCGATGATTTCGGCTATCGTCCACATAATGAGAACCAGATTCTGGCGATGCCAACCGCGATTTCCGTCGCGGTATTGCCCAACGCACCGTACGCCCGTGAAATGGCGACGAAGGCCCACCAGCAAGGGCGAGAAGTGCTTATTCACCTACCGATGGCACCGATGAGTAAGCAGCCGCTGGAGCGCGACACGTTACGCCCGGACATGGGCAGCGACGAAATTCAGCGCATCATCCGCCAGTCAGTTAATAACGTGCCTTACGCCGTGGGGTTGAACAACCATATGGGCAGCGCGATGACCGCCAGCCTGCCCGGCATGCAAAAAGTCATGCAGGCGCTCAGCGCCTATCAACTCTATTTCCTCGATAGCATGACCATCGGCAGTAGCCAATCCAGCCAGGCTGCGGCAGGAACAGGCGTCAAAGTCATCAAACGCAAAGTCTTTCTGGATGATTCGCAAAACGAAGCCGAGATTCGTAAGCAGTTTACCCGTGCGGTGCAAATTGCCCGCCGCAGCGGTTCCGCCATCGCTATCGGACATCCGCATCCTTCAACCATCCGCGTCTTACAGCAGATGCTGCCCACGCTGGATGCCGATATTGTTCTGGTGCGCCCGAGCCAGTTGCTGAATGAGCCGACGCGGCAGTATGAACCTCAGCCGCAGCAACCGGCCAAACCGCGTAACCCGTTCCGCGGCATACCGCAGTGTCGGGTCAAGCAGCCGCCGGAACCGGTTAAGAATGATGTGTTCTTTAAACTGGTCAGCAGCAGCATTCAGGAAAGCGCGCCCGTCCTGTTTATCAAACAGCGCTGGCAAACCTGGGTTGCCCCTTTGAACACCGAGGTACACAAGCAGCCGTGATCTCCGACGCCTGTTCTCTCTTAAAAGGCCGGACAACACGGGATAAATTAACCTCTGGCTGCTTGCGGTAAAATGAAATGCTATTATAGCGGTCATAAACAGTGTGGGGCGCGGTGCCTCACCAGCAAGATTAACAAAGGTCGCGCCCATGATTATCGTTACTGGCGGTGCCGGTTTTATCGGCAGCAATATCGTAAAAGCTCTGAATGACATCGGCTATCGGGACATCCTGGTTGTCGATAACCTGAAAGACGGCACCAAATTCGCCAATCTGGTCGATCTGGATATCGCCGATTACATGGATAAAGAAGATTTCATCGCCAGCATCGTTGCCGGTGACGATCTGGGCGATATCGATGCCGTCTTCCATGAAGGTGCCTGCTCTTCCACCACCGAGTGGGATGGCAAATACATGATGGATAATAACTATCAGTATTCCAAAGACGTATTGCACTACTGCCTCGATCGCAGCATTCCGTTCCTGTATGCCTCTTCTGCCGCGACCTATGGCGGTCGCAACGATAACTTCATCGAAGACCGTCAGTACGAGCAGCCGCTGAACGTCTACGGCTATTCCAAGTTTCTGTTCGATCAGTACGTGCGTGAAATTCTGCCAGAAGCGGAATCACAGATCTGCGGCTTCCGCTATTTCAACGTCTACGGACCACGCGAAGGCC
This sequence comes from Pectobacterium fontis, assembly GCF_000803215.1. GTDB lineage: Bacteria > Pseudomonadota > Gammaproteobacteria > Enterobacterales > Enterobacteriaceae > Pectobacterium > Pectobacterium fontis. The sequence continues at coordinate 48,347 of NZ_JSXC01000019.1, read as the reverse complement.
ACAAAGGCAGCATGGCGAGCGTCGCCTTTCATCTGAACAACCAGATTAACCAGGGTGAAAACCCTAAGCTGTTCTCCGGTAGCGAGAACTTCAAGCGTGATTTCATCTACGTGGGTGATGTCGCCGCCGTCAATCTGTGGTTCTGGCAAAACGGGGTGTCCGGCATCTTCAACTGCGGTACAGGCCGCGCCGAATCCTTTCAGGCAATTGCCGACGCCACACTCGCCTTCCACAAAAAAGGCAGCGTGGAATACATCGAATTCCCCGAGAAGCTGAAAGGCCGCTATCAGGCCTACACGCAGGCCGACCTCACCAACTTGCGCGCCGCAGGTTATGACAAGCCGTTCAAAACCGTCGCCGAAGGCGTGGCGGAATATATGATCTGGCTGAACCGTACCGTTTAATCGGATAAGGATTCATAAGCGGTATGAAAATTTTGGTCATCGGCCCTTCCTGGGTCGGCGATATGATGATGTCGCACAGCCTTTATCGCACCTTGAAGGCTGAACACCCGGAAGCGGTTATTGACGTGATGGCACCAGCCTGGTGTCGTCCACTGCTGGCACGCATGCCAGAAGTCAATCAAGCATTAGCCATGCCGCTAGGTCACGGCGCACTTGAACTGGGCGAACGTCGCCGTCTTGGCATTTCGCTGCGCGGTACAGGTTACGATCGCGCTTACGTGCTGCCCAACTCCTTCAAATCCGCGCTCGTGCCTTTCTTTGCCAACATTCCACGGCGCACAGGCTGGCGCGGCGAAATGCGTTACGGGCTGCTGAACGACTTACGCGTGCTGGATAAAGCGGCATTTCCGCTGATGGTGCAGCGTTACGCCGCATTAGCCTATGACCGCAGCCGTATTCGCCGCGCAGAGGATCTGCCGCAACCGCTGCTTTGGCCACAGTTACAGGTCAATCAGACTGAAATTGTTGACATGATGCAGGCCTTTGGCCTTAGCGATGCGCGTCCCATTATCGGTTTTTGCCCCGGTGCCGAATTTGGCCCCGCCAAACGTTGGCCGCATTATCACTATGCCGCACTGGCACAAACGCTGATCGAACGCGGCTACCAGATCGCGCTGTTCGGTTCGGCGAACGATCGTTCAGCCTGTGACGATATCCTTCAGGGATTGACAGAAAACGCTCGGCAGCATTGCGCCAATCTGGCGGGGAAAACCTCGCTGGAACAGGCGGTAGTATTGATCGCCGCCTGCCACGCCGTTGTCAGTAACGACTCTGGTCTCATGCACGTTGCAGCGGCGCTGCATCGCCCGCTTGTCGCGCTGTATGGTCCAAGCAGTCCCGACTTTACGCCACCACTGTCCCATCAGGCCGAGGTGATTCGGCTGATTACCGGCTATCACCGAGTGCGTAAAGGGGATGCCGAGCAAGGCTATCACCAGAGTTTGATCGACATTCAGCCCGAACGCGTGCTCAGCGCACTAGATAAGTATCTGATTTCGGGAGAAAGTCAGGTGCCGGGAGCGAACGCATGAGAGTGCTGATCGTAAAAACATCGTCGATGGGCGATGTGCTGCACACGCTGCCGGCCTTGACCGACGCCATGCAGGCCATTCCCGGTATCCAGTTCGACTGGGTGGTTGAAGAAGGTTTCGCACAAGTTCCCAGTTGGCACCCCGCCGTTTCCCGCGTGATTCCGGTGGCGATACGCCGCTGGCGCAAAAGCTGGTTCAGTGCCCCGACTCGTCAGGAGCGTGCCGCGTTTATGCGCCAGCTACGTCAATACCGTTATGATGCCGTGATTGATGCGCAAGGGCTGATTAAAAGCGCGCTGCTGGTAACGCGGCTCGCCAACGGAAAGAAACACGGGCTGGATTGCAGGAGTGCGCGTGAGCCGCTGGCAAGCTGGTTTTATAACTATCGCCACCCGATAAGCCGTCGGCAACATGCCGTCGAGCGCGTACGGGAACTGTTTGCCGCCAGTCTGGGTTATAAGAAGCCTGCCGAACGCGGCGATTATGCGATTGCGTCGCGCTTCCTCTCTCAGTCACCCGCCGACGCCAACCGCTATCTGGTGTTTCTCCACGCCACCACGCGCGATGAAAAACACTGGCCGGAAGCACACTGGCGTGAATTGATTGCGCTATTGGCACCGAGCGGATTACACATCAAGCTCCCCTGGGGCGCGGAGCATGAGCACCAGCGCGCATTACGGCTGGCGGAAGGTTTCCCGTACGTTGAGGTTCTGCCGCGCCTTACGCTGCAACAGGTCGCCGAGGTATTAGCTGGCGCCAAAGCCGTCGTTTCCGTCGATACCGGGCTGAGCCATCTGACGGCGGCGCTGGATCGTCCGAATATCACCTTATACGGCCCAACCGATCCAGGCCTGATTGGCGGTTACGGGATGAATCAGGTGGTGGAAATGTCTGAAAGCCAACAAATGGAGACAATTCCCGCTAGCCTCGTCCATCAGAAATTAGAGAAGCTGATAGAATTACCTGCATCAGGCGAGTGATATCGCTTCCGACTGTGAACAAATACATGCTTAATGAATCAAAGTTCGAACTGGGCAAAACGCCCAGCATAAGTTCGACTGTCGCACTGAAGGGCGTCTTCCCCGGCTGTTTACTCACAGTAGCCATTATGCCATTTAATAGCATTCTCGCCGGGTGGCTTTTTTATCTCACAGGCTCACTCTCTGTTTTCTATGTTGTGACACACCTGAGAACAATAATAGCCGCTAAGCGGTTATTATTGATTCCTCTTTGCCTGCTGGCTATCGGCATCACCAATCTCATTTGGTATCACCACTATTATCAACCTGATAGCCTTTTTCCTTATGTGTATAACGCCTACAAGACATCAGCACATGCCGGTATTCTGGGTACATTCATCCTGCTTACAGTCCTGCATATCTCACAACAAAAGCAAAAGCAGCCGATCTTCTACATCATTGCAATTTGTGTGTTCGCACTGGGCTATACGTTCTATCAGGCAGGGTTCAGTGGAATGCACCGTATCGGATTGGTATTTGGTACAGCCACGAGCGCAGCCTATTTTCTAACGTTTATTGGCGCGCTAAGCGCACAGGCTCTGCTTAAGCTCGATACAGCCTATAAGTATTATCTCTACCTGGGACATTTCCTGTTAGTCACTATCGCAATTTTCCTGACGGAAACGCGAGCGGCCATATTCGTCTACCCTATTGTTGGCGCGACTATTTTATTGTCAGAAGTCAGGCACAATAAGCGGTTATTCATCAAAGCATTCATCGGTTCATCGGCCACTCTTCTCCTGTGTTTATTCCTCTTCCAAGATACGCTTCATCAACGTGTCAACGATCTGATTAACGACGTACGCAGTTACAACATGAACAACAGCATGACATCGGTGGGTGCGCGCATCGCGATGTACCAATCTGGTATAGAAGCCGGGGAAGAAGCCTTGCTCGGGCAATCGGCCGAACAGCGCGCAGAACATATCATGGCACAAGCCAAACAAGAGTCTGAGCTATCTGGCGCAGTAGGATATTTGGATATCCATCTGCATAACGAAGTGATTGATGCATTTTCCCTTAAAGGGCTACCGGGCGCGATATTGCTGATATTGCTCTATGTCTCTTTATTTTATTTTTCATTTTTCGTTTTACGCAGCCATCTCTCTGCTGCGCTGCTTTTTGCCTTGATTATGTATGGACTTAGCGATGTCATTCTCTATTCACGAGACATGCTTATTGCGTGGCTGATGGCATTTTGTCTTGGCACAACGCTGACTGGGAAATGGTTAAAAAATTAGCCCTGTTATAATTAGCGCGTGGCGGTCGCATTTACCTCTGTGAGAGGGATGTGGGTTTTAGTACCATAACGAAAAATTAGCGTATCCATGCAGTCTCATCAGTACATGGATGAAATCAGTTAACTGGTAGCTGTCGAGCCAGGGGCGGTAGCGTGCCTGTAAAAAGCATAACTTTTGATTACATGAAGGAAAACGAGTGAGTCAACGCATCATCTCTTATCACCGGATTCTCGTAGTGAAGCTCAGATATCATGGCGATATGCTGCTGACCACTCCGCTCATCAGTACGCTGAAAAAAAATTACCCTGACGCTAAAATCGACGTATTGTTGTACCAGGATACGATGCCGATCCTCTCCGCAAACCCAGAGATACATCAGCTTTATGGGCTAAAAAGAAAGACGGATACACTTTTGGAAAAAATCCGTAATTTCAAAGCAATCAGACAAGAGCTTAAGAAAAATAATTACGACCTGATCGTTAATCTTGCTGACCAGTGGCCTATTGCGTTGTTAGTAAAATCATTAGGAGGGCGTAGTGTTGCTCTCGATCGCGGAAATAAGCTAAAAGGCAAAATCTGGCGTTTATTTTTCGACCACTGTGTTCCTCCGAGAGGTGCACATATTGTTGAACAAAACCTGTATCTACTTACGCCACTCAACCTGCCTGCATCGAATACGCGTTCTCGCTTATCGCTGCATTATCGCCAGGAAGATGCTCAACGTGTATTTGACCATTGCCCGACACTTTTAACACAGCAATACGTTGTCATTCAGCCAACGACGCGCCAATACTATAAATATTGGGACAACGACAAATTTGCTCAGGTTATTGACTATCTTAAAGAAAAAAATCTGGAAGTCGTGCTTACCTGCGGCCCATCGGAAGACGACTTAACTATCGTGCGCGATATTTATTCGCAGTGCATCCACAAACCCAACATATCATTGGCGGGCAAAACGAGCTTTCTGGAACTGGCGGCATTAATCGACAACGCCGTGCTCTATATTGGCGTAGATTCGGCACCAATGCATATGGCTGCCGCGTTAAATACGCCACTCGTAAGCTTATTTGGCCCAACAGACTACAAGTTATGGCGCCCGTGGTGTGAACACTATAAACAAATTTGGGCAGGTGAATATCAGCCTATGCCAGCCCAACATCATTACGATCAGACGGTTAAATATTTATCCTGCATTCCTGCGCAAGATGTTATTCAGGCATCAGAACAGATGCTGAAGACTACGCCACAAAGAGATGGCCAATGAAAATCGCATTCTGCGTCTATAAATACTTCCCTTTCGGCGGATTACAGCGTGATTTTCTCAGTATTGCAAAATCCTGCCAAAAAAAGGGTCATGACATTCGCGTCTACACCAGTGAGTGGCAGGGCGACAAACCGCAAGGATTCGATATCGTTCTCGTGCCGATATCAGGGCTTGGCAACCACACACGACATCGACGCTTTGCTCATTGGATACAGCATCACTTACAGCAATCTCCCGTTGATCGCGTTGTCGGGTTTAGCAAAATGCCGGGGCTGGATTTCTACTATGCCGCAGAAGGATGCACCGCTGAAAAAGCAGTGCAAGAGAAAGGTCTGTTTTATCGGCTGACGCCCCGCTACCGCGGTTATGCGGCACTTGAACGAGATGTGTTTGATAAAAACAGCCATACGCGGATGCTGATGCTGACTCCGCGGCAAATCGCCCATTTTCAGAAGCATTACGGCACACAGGATGAACGCTTTTTCATGCTGCCACCGGGAATTTCACCGGATAGAAAGTACAGTGCACATTCTCCAGACACACGTTCCCGATTCCGCCAACAGCATCATCTGAATGAAAATGGATGGGTTCTGTTACAAGTCGGTTCCGACTTCAAACGCAAAGGGGTTGGCCGCAGCCTGACCGCTATTGCCAGCCTGCCAGAGGAAATACGTAAGCGCGTGACATTTCTGGTTGTTGGTCAGGACGATCCAACACCATTTCAACAACAGGCAGAGCAGCTCGGGATCGGTAAACAGATACATTTCTTCTCAGGTCGGGACGATATTCCAGACTTCATGGGAGCATCGGACTTATTACTGCATCCGGCTCATCAGGAAGCAGCCGGCATTGTTTTACTTGAGGCCATCGCCGCAGGTTTACCCATCCTCGTGACCGATGCGTGTGGTTATGCTTTTTACATCGAGCGCTCTCAGGCCGGACAAGTCATCCCAGAGCCTTTTAGCCAGACAGCACTCAACCACGCGTTATCACTCGCGCTCGGTCAACCGGAAACGCTTAAACAGTGGGCAGACAATGCCCGCCGTTTCGCTGATACAGAGGATATTTACAGCCTGCCGGAAAAAGCGGCACAGTTGATATTATTGAATCATAATGATAAATAAATATTCTGGCCTATTTTCTACAAAAAATTATTCTCTTTGCTATTCATCCCATACGGTAAACACATGTACTTTGACAAAGAAAAAGTCATAAAAACTGTACACTCATTCTCATATTCTAAAAAAAATACTGAGTTAAATATAGCCTTTGGTACTGATGAAAAATTCATTTATGGCTGCGCCATAGCGATAGCATCTATCCTATTAAAAAATCAGGACCATTGTTTATCCTTTCACGTATTTACCGATGAGCTTAGTGATGGTGATAAAACCAGATTTCAAGAAATGGCAGAGCAATACAATACAACCATTAATATCTATATCGTTGATTGCTCTTGGTTAAAAACGTTACCAGAAACAAAACTCTGGAGCTATGCCATTTATTTTCGTTTTATCATTGCCGACTACTTCTATCAGATACTTGATAAAGTTCTCTACCTTGATGCAGACATTATATGCAATGGTTCACTGCAAGAATTAATAAAACTAGATGTGAGTAATCATATCGCTGCCGTTGTTTTAGATGGTGATAGCAGTTGGTGGAAAAACCGTGCGCAAAAATTTCAGCAGCCCGAACTCAACAATGGTTACTTTAATTCCGGTGTTCTATTAATTGAAATCAATAACTGGCATCAGGCATCTGTAACAGAAAACAGCATGCGTTTTTTGATCGATCCAGAGATGAAGAAAGTCATTACCCATCCTGATCAGGATGTTTTAAATATACTTTTGGCAGGAAATTTTTATCAACTGGATAATAAATACAACACCCAGTTTAGTATCAACTATGAATTAAAATATAGGCGTGGTGAGTCTGCTCCCACGCCTATATCTACTGAGACTATATTTATTCATTACATCGGCCCCACTAAACCTTGGCATACATGGGCCGCCAATTACACTTGCACAAAATATTTTTTAAAAGCAAAAGACAATTCGCCATGGAGAAATGAGCCTCTCTTAAACGCTGTCACAGCAAGTAATATGCGATATTGTGCTAAGCATCAGTTTCATAACAGCCAATTTATTTCTGGTACAATTAGCTACTTAAAATATTTTTATAAAAAAGCATTTTAAAAACGAAAACTAAATTTCAAACGCTAAATTTTTCTTCTTTTAAGGTGATGTAATGGTCTTTTCATCGCATATTGATGTTCTTTCAGTTTTCGAAAATAGACATCAGCCAATCGCCGATAATGACACTCTAAACGTTGCTTATGGTATAGATAAAAATTATGCTATTGGTTGTGGAATATCAATAGCATCAATTCTCATCAATAATGACATCGATTTTACATTCCATGTTTTTTCTGATGATTTTGATGATGAGTTTATTAAAAAATTAAATATTCTTGCTGAAACATTTAAAACTAAAATCGTCTTATATAAAATAAATTCTGAAATGTTAAAAACATTGCCTTGTACTGATATTTGGTCGCATGCGATGTATTTCAGGTTATTAGCTTTTTCCCACCTTTCAGACAAAATATCAAATCTCCTTTATCTTGATGCTGATGTAATGTGCAAAGGTTCTTTAGCGCAGCTTCACAAGTTGGATACAGCACCACATGTTGCGGCCGTAATTCGTGATTTACCTGAAACACAAAAAAAATCAGCAAATCGATTAAAGATGGCCGCCTTAGAAGGAAAGTATTTTAACTCTGGCGTTTTATTCGTAAATTTAACTATCTGGAATGAATTGGATTTAACACAAAAGATATTTGATAAATTAAGAAATGGTGAGGAATCAATTCAATATCCGGATCAAGATGTCATGAATATATTATTGCATGATAACGTAACCTTCCTTCCCAGAGAATATAATACTATTTATTCCATAAAAAATGAGCTGAAGGATTCCAGTCATCAAAAATATAAAGAAATCATAAAAGATGACACGATTCTCATACACTATACAGGTGTAACTAAGCCTTGGCACAAATGGGCAAACTATCCGTCAACATCATACTTTCAAAACGCTCAGCAAGAGTCACCCTGGTCAGTCAAGGATATGAAAGATGCTGACACATTCGTAGAAATAAAGAAAAAATATAAGCATTTGTTGAAAAAAGGAAAGTATATCTCTGGATTAGTCTGTGCCTTAAAATACAGTATAAAAAAATATTTAACCTCCTCACCCAAAAAAAATTAATTCTGAAAAATTTTTCACATCCTGTTCCCTAAAACAAATATAGTGCATTACTTTCGAATTCAACCTGACACATATAAATTCAGTAGAAACTGAGCGGAAAAATAGGTATGCGAAAAACGTTATCAGTTCTCATTATAACTAAAAATGAAGAAGAACTCATTCAAGAATGCTTAGAATCTATATCATGGGCAGATGAAATAATAATCGTCGATTCTGGCAGTAGCGACAATACCATTGAAATTGCAAAGAAATATGGCGCAAAAGTTTATCACTACGATGGCTGGCTAGGATATGGAAAACAAAGGCAAAGGGCTCAGACCCATGCTAGTGGTGATTATATTTTCTTTATTGATGCCGATGAAAGAATGACAAAGGAATTACGCACTGCTGTTGAAACAGTACTAAAAACGCCAGATATAATTACTGATACTGTATATGCATGTGCAAGACGAAATCTTTTCCTCGGACGTTTTATGAAGCATAGTGGTTGGTATCCAGATAAAGTCATTCGTTTCTATGCTAACCACCACTATTATTATAACGATAACCAAGTTCATGAATCATTAAATTATGGCAACGCTGCTGTTAAATCATTAACGGGTGATCTATTACATTTAACCTGTCGTGATTTTTCAGAATTTCAAAAAAAACAATTGCGTTATGCGTCTGATTGGGCAAAAGAGCGCCATGCCAAGGGTAAGCATTGTAGCTATCTTTCTATTTTTTCTCATACAGTGTTCTCCTTTATTAAAACATTGATACTAAGAGCCGGATTTCTAGATGGAAAACAGGGATTACTACTAGCTATAGTCAATGCACAGTATACCTTTAATAAATATACTGAGTTATGGTCATTGAAAATGATATCGAAATAAAAACCAATATCTCACTCATTTGTAAAAAATAGGATTTTGTAGAATGAAAATATCTTGTGTCGTTATAATATACAACTCAATGCTGCAAAATTCTGATACTTTAAAATCCCTCACGAAATGTAAAACTGATGGTATAGATTTAGATATTTTAGTTTGGAATAACGGTCAGGAATTATTAATAGAAGAGGATATTAATAATTTCATGATGGTCTGCCAAGAAAACAAAATCAGTGCAAAAATATATCAAGATATAACAAATATATCTCTTTCGAAAATTTATAATTTTTTTATTGATAATTTCTCATTCGATATAGTCACTTTATTAGACCAAGATTCAAAAATCCCCAATGACTTTTTTTATAAAATCAATAACTCTGAAAAATCTGATATCTACATACCAAAAATAATTGTCAACAATAATGAAAAGGATGTGCAATACTATCCACATTTATACGACAACCCTAATATTGTCATTGATGAAGGATATATCTCATCACCGGTTATATCAGCCATGTCAGGTGTGAGTATGTCCAAAATTGCAATTGATAAAATAATAAAAGAAAGAGGTTTTATTTTTGAAGAACGGTTAGCGCTCTATGGAATTGATAATGATTTCTTTAGAACAATAAAAAAAATGTCTATACAGAAATTATCTTTGTATTGTGTGAATGAAATTCATCACTCATTATCTACTCTTGATCCAAAAGAAGAAAAAAGTGATTTCAGAATAATAGAAAATCTTTATTTTAAATATTTCATCAGAATTGAATATCAGAAAAAAAGCTTATTCAGTACAATTTTCATTTGCATTCGTGACTTTATATTTAAAAAAACAAATTTTAGTCAAATGAAAAATATAATTTTATTTTTAATAAAAAAACATCATCCTCGTTCAATAAAAAACATATCAAGAGATAAAAAACCAAGCCATTACACAAAAAAGATAAGTTAGCTCAATTGAAAAACCGAAACCTATCTTTATTTATTATTTCCATAAAACTCATATATTATAAATATTCTTTTTTCATAAAGACATTAATCAATCATTACCATAGTAGGAAATATAAAAGTGAGCTACCCTTTTAGCTTTCGGTGGACAAAACGACATGAAGACTTCTGCTTATCAGAGAAAATATTCTTAGGACATGTACTAAAAACAAAGAACGTATATAGGAAAAAAAATATATTTTTACTACAAAAAGGAGACAAAATAACAATAAATTGTGATATTCATGTAGAAGAGAACTCAACAATGCCTTACAAAGGTTTCTGTTCTATGGGGGCTTACTCATATTGTTGCAGTTCTTTCCCTAATGAAATGAGTATTGGTAGATATTGTAGCATTGCAAACGGTGTCACTATTATGGGCACTCAGCACCCCATCCATCGTTTCACCACAAGTCCAATAACATATCACCATGATTTTATTAAGAACTTCGTAGACGATATTCATGCTCCCTATATTACCGAACCATTTAATGAAGAACTTCCTCTCCCATGTATTGGTCATGATGTTTGGATAGGTGCTAATGTTGTATTAAAAGGAAATATTACAATAGGGAATGGAGCAGTTATTGGTGCTAATTCTGTTGTCACAAAAGATGTCCCTCCTTATGCTATTGTTGCTGGTGTTCCAGCAAAAATTATTAAATTTAGATTTGAAACGAATGAAATAGAGAGGCTTTCACTATTATCCTGGTGGGACTATAAATATATCGACCTACCGATAACATACGGAAATAATATTGATTTATTTATATCTGAACTATCAGAAAAAATTGAAGGTAATACACTAAAAAAAGAAAATTACAAAAAAACAAACTTATCCTATATTTTCAAGACATTGTGTTGAAAATAAAAGTAAGTTACATATGAAAAAATTAGATCAATAAATATATTTATCTAAATAAGATATAATATGAAAAAACAAAAATCAATAAGAAAAAACAAAATCTCTTTAGTTTATAACGGCTATGACTTGTCTGAAATAATGGCTTTTGACATGGCTTACTTAATTAATGAAAAAAGATCTTTGCGAAAATCATTTAGTAAATTATTCCTTGCCAATGAGTTGAACATACCTTCATTTGATGATGATATATTATTCAGTATAGGGCCATATGGTGAAAGAAGAGACTATGAGGAAATAATCAACTACGTTATATCTCAAGTAGATGTGAAAAATATATTTAGAATAACAGAGAAATCAAAATTTCATTTCTCTATAAAAGGATTTATTTTGTCTATTAATCAAATTTGTTCCCAAAAATTATCTTTCTCATGGAAAAATAGACTAATATTACTTTTCTATATGATGTATTATATAAACACTATTGATTTATTAAATAAAACAAAAAAAAATTTTAAATATAAAAAATATTGTAGCTTCTGCAGCGCCCTCCCTTTAGAAGCTATTCTTTGTAAATATTTTAAGTTATATAAAATAACCACATACACACTACAACATGCCTTATATTCTTATCCTAAAGATTCAAATGTTGATGCTGTAATATTTGACAACATGATATCTGATCATCTACTGTGCTGGGGAGAACACACAAAAAATGATTTCTTAAAATATGGAATACGTTCAGAAAAAATAAAAGTCTGTGGCTATCCGAGTGTTAAGAAAGACCTTTCACCATATGAGTTTAAGGAGACATGCAGAATACTTTTGTTATGCTCATCACTAAAATACGAAAAAGAAAACACAGAAATAATAAAAATCATTCATGCTTGTTCAAAAAAAGAAAAAATAGATGTAATGATAAAAACCCATCCACACTTGAATCAAGAGAAATATAAAAGTCTAGCTGAAAAGTACGGCTTTAATTTTTATAATTTAGGAACACTGAAAGAGGCTTTAGATTCTAAAGAATTTGATATTGCAATAAGCTATAACTCTACAACATATTATGATGTATATATGGGGAATGTTCTTTCATTAAAATATAAAAATGAAAGGAATAAGATTAATTTTGATGTAATGAATGACTCATTTTCTACTCAAGAAGAACTTTTATCACAATTAAAAAAAATGAAAGAACTATCTAACAAATCACAAACATGGTTTGAAATAAAAAAACGTCTCTCTATAGTCGTAGGATATGGGATAAATAGTTATAGAAAATATTTATAAAAAATGATGAGCGATGAGCAAGTATACAATCCCGCATTCATCAAACAGGCTCGTTGATTTGTAGAAAAGATATTAATGGCTCGGATGTATTCCGTAACTGTTTTTGTACAAATCTGTATTTTTATAATTGTGCAAAAAACGCTTTTAAGCGACAAAGAACGCCCAAAGACGCTCAACATTAGCAGTACTGATATAAGACCGAAAATCACAATATTAAATACACGACAAAAGATAACAACAGATCAAAATGGAAAATCTAAAAAAAACCGTAATAAATCTATCGGGTTCTCTCGCAAAAAGGCTAGATTTTATTATATTGCGGAAAAAGAAATTTTGTATAATTTCAAACAATTGTTGGGGTAACAAGTTATATGAGATAGTAAACCGAGAATATAACACTCCCTTTGTTGGCCTGTTTTTAAAATCAAGCGATTACATTAAATTCATAAGAAATATAGAAAATAACATTAGCATAGAGATAAACGAAAGCCATTTCAATAAATCTAGTAACGCGTATCCTATTGCTAACATTGAAGGGTGTATTATTCATTTCCTTCATTATAAAGATAACAATGAAGCAATAGATAAATGGAATCGTCGAAGGATGAGACTTATTAGTTACATTCAAGAAAATGGAATAAATGCCATAATTTTCAAATTATGCGATACATATTTTGACAAAAATAAAGAAAAAAATGAGGCTGAATTTCATGAGCTACCCTTTGAAAGAAAGATTTTTTTCACAACAGGAATAAAAAACAAAATACTAAACGATGATGGAAAACCACTTAATGGACCAGACTTTTTTAAAGGTCGAATTTTATATTACAAAGACTATTTGAGATTATTTTTCAACCTTCCTTCTTTAAAAAAGAATAACAGGGCTATATAAGGCTGGCATATCTACCAAAAAGTAGGAATAGATCTCATTATCGTCTATACATAGATATGGGATGGTTATTTAAAATACATCACCATTCAAATCATTAAAAAATTAATTTATAAAAAATATAAAGTCGATAAATATAATTTATCCAAGAATGACACAGTCATGAATTGTCTAAGAAAAGGCATACACTGAGTTTCCCCACCATGAAGAAAATCATCGTAACATAGGGTTAAAATACCGAAATGTTCCCGAAGAGGCCCTAAGACTGCTTAACAAAAGTCACTACAGTCAGCTTAAAGACCCTATCGTTATACTGGAAGGAAAAGATCGATTATGGCTATTTTTTATTTACCCTTTGCAGCGACTAAAGAAAAACATTATTAATGAATGCAAGAGCATCATAAGAAAAACGAAGCATATCTTCCGTGGAAATTCTAAATAGATACAAGTGTCTCATAAGTAAGGTGCATATGGATATAGTCGGATTGTCCGGTTGCCTGTTTATCCCGAACCAAACTCAACAATTGCGGCCATATGCACACCCCAGCTATTTTTACGGGGAAGGGCACCCGGGGGAATAAACGACATCCATTTTACAAATAGCCTTATCCTCACGAACCCGATAAAATCACCCCAGCGATAACCGATAACAGTAAACCTTATGCTACAAACTCTCTACACCATTATCCTGTACCTCATTCAACCGTTGATTTGGCTTCGCTTGTGGCTTCGTGGTCGCAAGGCTCCGGCCTATCGTCGGCGCTGGGGTGAGCGCTACGGTTTTTGTGCAGAGAAAGTGAAGCCAGACGGTATCATGCTGCATTCAGTGTCGGTGGGTGAAACACTCGCCGCCATTCCCTTAGTGAGAGCACTGCGCCATCGTTACCCCAATCTACCGATTACAGTAACCACCATGACGCCCACCGGCTCCGAACGCGTGCGCTCCGCTTTTGGCGACACGGTGTATCACGTTTACCTGCCTTATGATTTGCCCTGCGCCCTGAAACGTTTTTTCGACCAGGTTCGTCCAAAAATTGTCATCATTATGGAAACCGAACTGTGGCCAAATCTGATCGCGGAATTGCACAAGCGCGAGATTCCGTTAGTCATTGCCAATGCAAGACTGTCTGAACGCTCCGCGGCGGGTTATAAAAAAATCGGCAAGCTAATGCGCCATATCTTGCGGCGCATTACCCTCGTCGCCGCACAGAATCAGGAAGATGGGAATCGATTTATCGATCTTGGCCTGAAGCGCTCAAGCCTGAAAGTGACAGGTAGCCTCAAATTTGATATCTCCGTGACGCCAGAACTGGCGGCACGCGCAGTGACATTGCGCCGGCAATGGGCGGCACATCGTCCAGTATGGATCGCCACGAGTACGCACGAGGGTGAGGAAGCGATCATTCTGGACGCTCATCGACAACTGCTTGGCACCTACCCTGACTTATTACTGATTCTGGTGCCTCGCCACCCAGAACGTTTCGCCACCACGCAGGCATTGGCAGAAAATCTGGGGTTCACCTACACCCTGCGCAGCAGCGGTGAACAACCATCTGCAAACACTCAGGTGGTCATTGGCGATACCATGGGCGAACTGATGCTGTTATACGGTATCGCCGATCTGGCTTTTGTCGGAGGGAGTTTGGTCGAACGAGGCGGTCATAATCCGCTGGAAGCGGCAGCTCATGCTATTCCAGTATTAATGGGGCCGCACACGTTCAACTTTAAAGACATCTGCAACAAGCTTGAACAAGCTGACGGGTTGATTACCGTGACCAATGCAGATTCGCTTGGAAAAGAGGTGGGGAAGCTGCTCGCTGACGAGGATTATCGCCTCTACTATGGCCGGCACGCCGTGGAGGTGTTACACCAAAATCAGGGTGCGCTACAGATGCTACTAACGCTACTGGAACCTTATTTACCTCAGCGAACACAGTGATGAAGGACTGACGTGATGACAACCAAAGCGATTTATCCTGGGACATTCGATCCATTAACCAACGGTCATTTGGATCTGCTGACGCGTGCATCACGACTGTTTGACCATGTAGTTCTGGCCATCGCCGCCAGCCCAAGCAAGCATACGCTTTTCACTCTGGATGAGCGTGTAGCACTGGCAAAAGGTGCGACACAGCATTTGTCGAATGTCGAAGTCATTGGCTTCAGCGATCTCATGGCACACTTCGCGCAGCAGCAAAATGCCAATGTTCTGGTGCGCGGTTTACGCGCCGTTGCCGACTTCGAATATGAACTCCAGCTCGCAAAAATGAATCACCACCTGATGCCAACACTTGAAAGCGTCTTCCTGATGCCATCGGAAGAGTGGTCGTTTGTTTCATCCTCTTTGGTCAAAGAGGTCGCACGTCACGGTGGGGATGTATCGCATTTCTTACCCGATGCCATTGTGAGTGCTTTACAGAACAAACTCTCAAAGAATATGTAGAGGAATTATTTTTTCTTTGAATATACCCTCTAGCTATTAAAAAATAGACTGAATAATGGGGATTAAATAATAAAAAAATCTTTCAACTACTATCAGATAAAAATATTTATAAATAGATCTATTTTAGGAATAGTAAAAATGGAAAATAATTATTCAATCACTCAACGACACCCTCTTGATAAACAGCATATTAAGCTAAGTTACGTTACACATTTTTACTGTAACCAAGACAACCCTCAATCAGTTTTCACTCTGTTAAGAGAATATGAAAAACTTCCTTTATATATTCGTGAGGTAGTTGAGTTTGTTATCGTCGATGACGGATCACCGATTGAATATGATACGGGTGAATATGAACTGAACATCACTTGGTTACGCATAAAAGAGGATATTCGTTGGAATCAGGCCGGAGCAAGAAACCTCGGTGTCACCTATGCGAAATCTGATAAGATAATTATTCTCGATCTTGATCAAGAACTACCAGAAAATACATTTCTTTATCTTATTAACCATAAAAATCCAGGTAGAAATTTCTATAAAATCTACCATGAATGCCGCGAAAATGGTTTCGTCGATCGGGGAAAAACCTATAATATCGGCGATCGCTATCATGGTCACTCCAATACCTTCTTTATGTCACGAGCTAGGTTTATGCGTTTTTGGGGATATGATGAAGAATTTGCAGGGAACTACGGTTCTGAAGATTTTCGCTTCGTAAAATTCCATAAATATCAAGGATCTAAACAACGTTACCTTCCAAAATATATTCGTTGTTTTGAGAGAAATGTAGATCGTAAAGCAAGCTATCATTCATTAAATAGAGATCTTAGCGCAAATACCCCCGTCGATCTGAGAAAAAAACAAGAGTGTGCATTATTCGGAGCTGAATATGGACATAGCCGCATATTCCTTAATTATACTTGGGAAGTAAAATACCAAAATACCATCATGCCACACACTCTTCCTCCGTTGAAGAAATGGTGGAGGCCTTTATGGTGGTTCCGCTATCTTTTCGGGTTTCTCGCGAAATAGACAAAGCCAGGTATGATCCTACCCAGCAATAGTGGACTCGTGGCGAAGTGAGTAGACTCAGTGACAGAGGAGACTCACATGATAAAACCAGACAGCACGTAAAAAATACACACCTGAACTTTGTCAGGAAGTGCTGACCGTATCAACGCTCATTCAATCCCCCGTCACGGATATGTCTAGCTAACGCAGCATCCTCTTGCAAGAGGATGCCTTTTCCCTAAGGTTTATACTGATTTTCCACGTATTACCCACCATTTTCCCCTCATAAATAATCATTACTTATTAACGATGAGTCCCTTTTGGGATAGGTTATTAGTTTCATTTTTTTGAGAGTAACAGACGTTTCTGGATACTCTTTTTCCATTTGCCAATTAGACGGTAAAAAATATTTTCTTTATCAGGCAATGCCGCTGGCAGCGTTTTTATAGCACCAAACCAATCAATTAAATGACAAACATCAACATTACTATTTTTTAATTTCTCCAATTCATCACACAATCCTTCCCAAGCACACTTATTAGCATAGTAATGAATAAAACTATCTGTAGCAGGATGGATATTACCTGTGCTTTCCAGCACGACGGAAATAGCAACTTGTTCTAGAGTATGCTGTTTGACACCATATTCGTGCAGTTCATCCATAATGACAGATGCATCCTGCATTTTATTTTCCCATCCCTGTGGTAACCCAACGACACCAGAATTCCATTGACTCGATGTGATATCAACACGATATTCCAGCGTATCAATCGCACAAAGAGCATTCCAATATTCTTTTTTCGACTCTCTTGAATATTTTTTCTCTCGTTGATACATAACTGACCCACCATGATATATGGTGCTAACTAATGAACTCAATGATTGATACGCGACGACATCTGTATCTAGAAAAACGGTAGCATCAAAATCCTTCTCCATTGCGACACGTTTTATAAGATTTAATTTAACCGAAAAAACATACCCTTTATGAGCCCCTATACATTCTTGTAAGTATTTTTTATCAATAGGAAAAATTTCTATTTCATCGGCTAAGAAATCAAAAAAACCTGGTTTATCTGTATATAGTCTAAAAATAGAATCAGGCACTCTGTTTTTCAGAAAAGAAATAATCAATAGCTGGCTTTGCAGATAATATTCCTGTTTCCCAAAGGCAAGCGTATAAAATAGTGTTTTCATATTACGTCTATACTCTTTTTAATGTTTATCAATTTAATAATCTAATCAAGCTTTTATTTATAACTTAATGTAATCATTATATTTTTCCCTCTATACCTGACAACGCCGGCAAAAAAACGTACTGCGTTGTCCATGCTTGGCAGTGTCGATCGGCGTTCCACAGGTACGACAGGGTTCACCGTTGCGGCCATAGACTCGCAGCTCCTGCGCGAAATAACCGGGCTTGCCGTCTGATTGCAAAAAGTCACGCAGCGTCGTACCGCCCTGCTCAATCGAACGCTGTAGCACCTGTTTAATCACACCGACCAATCGGGCTGCGTCGTTTTCATTTAACGATCCGGCGGCTCTGTCAGGATGAATACCCGCAGCAAACAGCGATTCACTTGCGTAAATATTGCCGACGCCAACGACCACTTTGTTATCCATAATCCACTGTTTAATTGCCGTCTTTTTACCGCGTGAGGCCTGATAGAGATAATCGGCGGAGAACTCAGCTTCTAATGGCTCTGGCCCCAAATGCGCCAGTACCGAGCAGGTTTCAGGGTTATCCGTCCACAGCCAGGCACCAAAACGCCGGGGGTCGGTGTAACGCAGTACCTTACCGCTGTCCATCACCAAATCAACATGATCGTGCTTCTCCGGTTCACTGTATTCCGGCAGCACGCGCAGGCTGCCAGACATACCCAGATGCACAACCATCCAGCCGTGAGTGAGTTCAATCAGCAGATATTTTGCCCGCCGACGCACGCTGAGCACAGGTACATCGCTCAGTGAAAGGATCTCCGCCGATACCGGCCAGCGCAGACGTGTGTTCCTCACCTCCGCATAAAGGATGGTATGACCAACGAGATACGGGGAAATACCCCGACGACTGGTTTCAACCTCAGGTAATTCAGGCATACATTTCCTTTATTGAACGGCGCCTCTCCATTATTGCAGACGCTGCCAAAATGAGTATTTTCGACCGTGCTGCTGTTTTAGCTGCGCCTGATAATCTGCCCATTCCGATAGCGGTGCATGACTGATTATCTGAGAAGCCAGCTTATCCAACTTACGGTAATAATTTGCCGCGTGATCATATGCCTTACTCCGGCCAGAAGCCAAAATATCGTCGAGCAGTAAACGATAGCAAACCACCTCGGCTAAAGGATACTTGGCATCATGAAACTGTTCTACCCAGCCCAACAATACCCCGAAAAAGACATTGAGCACTTCCCGATGGGCAAGGAGTTGTGTCGATGCTTGTTCATAAGCATTGAGCGCCAATAACGTATCAATTCTGGATTCAACGTTTTCCATCGATAACACACGGACAGCAGCCTGATTCTGTAAAGTTTCTCGCTCCGTCCCATCTTGCAAGACAGCCAACAACGCTTGCAGCCGGGTATAATCCGGACGTTGTTGATAGGCCTCGCGTCGTAAAGCCAGGAGCGCATCGTGATCGCCAAGCTGAGTGTAGGCTTGATCCAGCAATACCTGACGTTTGCCCTCGCTGTAACTCTGGAACGGTTCCATTAGCCATTTCAGCGCCGCCTGTGCTTCATTGATCGACAGGCAGAACTCCGCAATATGGAGTTTTTGTAATTCGTTAGGTTCTGGGGATCCCAAAAGTACAGAACGCTCAAAGAGTGCAACGTCTTTCAAGGCTTCCGCTACACCAGAAATACCGATCGTCGCATTCATCGCACGGGAGTTATACCCCTCTTCAGAAGCCCCGATTAAGGCCTCAGCATATTCACGTTCAAAATCCTGCGCCAACTGCCACAACTCTGACGCTGTGAGTAACGTCCCACTTTGTGCAATCACACCATCCCACACGGCATAATCATTATTCTCATGCCGTTTTTTTACCTCATCAGGCCAATTCCACGTATTTTCACCTTGTGCTCGCCACTGGCTTGCTGCCTTAATCCATACCGCAAGTGCCGCCACATATGCCTCACCAATAGCGCCATTCGAATCATCCGCCCGCTCGTAGACATGGGAATGTGTAGACATCAGCGCATCAATCAGCGCAAATGCCTGTTGCGGCGCGTCATCGATCAGATAAGCGACATCATCAACCAGTGCCTCAAGCGCTATAGCAAACTCATGACTCTCGTAATAATCAATAAATCGTTTACCACGGGAAATCGACACAATACGTTGTTTTAGTGATTTCTCTCGCGCCGCGATATTTTTATTTTGGCGATACAACAGTGCTTCAATACGTTGGTCTACTTTTGGCTCCAAACCATAAATTGATTCAACCAAAAGTAAGAGTTGCGCATGCGGTGTCGCTAACAAAATCTGGTGTAATGTCGAGTCCATATTTTCATTACCGTGATAGTTGTAGAAACTCAGAAAACTGGCATAACGTCAAAAAGGATACAACAGGAAGAGTGGGAAAATGAGTGCAAAAAAAAACCCGACCAAGGCCGGGTTTTTCATTAAGAAGCTAAAATTACTTAATTTTAGCTTCTTTGTAGACAACGTGCTGACGGACAACTGGATCGAATTTCTTCAGTTCCAATTTTTCCGGCTTAGTACGTTTGTTCTTCGTAGTGGTATAGAAGTGACCAGTACCAGCAGAAGAAACCAGCTTGATCTTCTCGCGAACACCCTTAGCCATGATTCAGTTCCTTAATACTTTTCACCGCGGGCACGCAGATCGGCCAGAACCGTCTCAATACCCTTCTTATCAATAACACGCATACCTTTAGCAGATACACGCAGTGTTACAAAGCGCTTCTCGCCTTCAACCCAGAAACGGTGTGAATGCAGGTTCGGCAGAAAACGGCGTTTGGTTGCATTCAGTGCGTGGGAACGGTTGTTCCCGGCCACCGGACGCTTGCCAGTAACTTGGCAGACTCGGGACATGTCTATTCTCCAAAAATCAAATCAGCTCGAGCTTCGTATAGGGTTTGGCCGCCTCGTCAGGCTTTAGAGCCCATCTCAGCAACTTCACTGAAAAGACTCTGTCATCAGGATAAACCTGCTGAGATAGGCTCTTAACGCCACACCCAAGATTCTCAAAGGTGGCGTAGTATACGCTCTGAAGCGTAAGTGCTCAAGTCCCGAACAGCTAAAGATCCCATTGGATCGCGCAAATATCTGTTAAATCCAGCCGCGCTCGGCAAAAGAAACGTATTCACCCTGCCCAATGACCAAATGATCGAGCACGCGGATCTCCATTAACAGACAGGCTTTAACAATCTGTTCGGTTATCGCACGGTCAGCCTGACTCGGCTCCGCTTTCCCCGACGGATGATTATGCGCCAGAATCAGCGCGGCGGCATTTGCCTTTAGCGCTTCACGCACAATTTCACGCGGGTGTACTTCTACGCTGTTAATCGTACCAACAAACATCTCCTGATGGCGAATAACGTGGTGCTGATTGTCCAAAAACAGAACTAAAAAGACCTCACGCTCACGCCGAGAGAGTAGCAACTGCAAATATTGACCCGTTGCCTGGGGATTGAGCATCGCATCCTCTTTCGCCAGACGTGAGAAAAACAGCCGTCGCGACAGCTCTGCAATCGCCTTGATTTGCGTATATTTTGATATTCCCACCCCCTTGGCACTCTGGAATGCAGACTGCTCAGCCGTCATCAACTGATATAACGACCCAAACTGCACCAGCAACGCCTCTGCCAGTTGCATCACATGCACGCCGGGTAACCCGGTACGTAAAAAAATGGCCAGCAGTTCAACATCCGTCAGCGATTCAGCCCCTAAACGCACCAGCTTTTCACGCGGTGCCAATCCCTTTTCCCAACCCATCGCCCTCTCCCTGTAGCACTCAGCGCTATCATGTCACGTCCGTAAAAACAGGACGATATCGGCGATAACAGGCTGCGAAGCGCCTCGCAATCTTCTTCGGGGAACCACAGCGGCGACCTTAAGATTCCTCTCTGACGGCAAGGTTATGGTAAAATGGTGACTCTTCTGACTTTCAATCGGACCATGATGATGACGGAATTTTCCAGCCTGAATGCACTCTCCGGCAAACGAATCGTGCTGGGTATCAGCGGTGGTATCGCGGCATATAAGTGTCCAGAACTGGTACGACGCCTGCGCGATGCCGGAGCCGAGGTACGGGTTGTCATGACATCTGCCGCCAAAGCATTCATCACCCCACTGACGCTACAAGCCGTCTCCGGCTATCCGGTCTCAGACGATCTGCTTGACCCCGCCGCGGAAGCCTCAATGGGACACATTGAACTGGGGAAATGGGCCGATTTAGTCATTCTCGCCCCCGCCACTGCCGATCTGATCGCCCGAGTCGCCGCCGGCATGGCGAACGACCTGCTAACCACGATCTGTCTGGCTACCTCTGCGCCTATCGCCGTTGTCCCTGCGATGAATCAGCAGATGTACCGCGCACAGCCCACGCAGGACAACCTGCGCACACTGGCTTCTCGTGGCTTACCTGTCTGGGGGCCGGATAGCGGCAGTCAGGCGTGCGGCGATATCGGGCCAGGGCGCATGATTGACCCGCTGGAGATTGTCGGGCTGGCACAGCGTCATTTTTCTGCCATCAACGATCTGCAACATCTGCACATTCTGGTGACGGCAGGGCCGACGAGAGAGGCGCTAGACCCGGTTCGCTTTATCACTAACCACAGCTCAGGAAAAATGGGCTTTGCTATCGCGCAGGCCGCCGCCGCCCGTGGTGCTAACGTCACACTGGTCAGCGGCCCGGTTTCGCTTGCCACTCCGTTGGGCGTCACGCGTATTGATGTCGGCAGCGCGTTGGAGATGGAACACGCGGTGATGGAACACGCGGCACAGCAACATATTGTTATTGGTTGCGCTGCCGTTGCAGATTATCGTGCCAAACATATCGCCGATGAGAAGATTAAAAAACAGAGTCAGCAGGGCGATGAAATGACTCTCACTCTGGTCAAAAATCCGGATATTATCGCCGGTGTCGCCGCCATGACGAAAAACCGTCCCTATGTTGTCGGGTTTGCTGCCGAAACCCAGAATGTGGAAGAATACGCCCGGCAAAAACTGGCGCGTAAAAAGCTGGATCTGATTTGCGCGAACAACGTCTCTCTTTCCGGGCATGGTTTTAACAGTGAAACCAATGCGTTACACCTTTTTTGGCAAGGTGGAGACACGGCGTTGCCGCAATGCGACAAGCGTCTTCTTGGACAAAAATTAATCGACGAGATTATCAGCCGTTATGATGAAAAAAATCGACGTTAAGATTGTTGACCCACGCGTTGGGCAGCAATTCCCGTTACCCACGTACGCGACGCCAGGCTCTGCCGGGCTTGATCTGCGTGCCTGTCTGGATCAGGTGATTGAACTCAAAGCAGGGGAAACCACGTTAATCCCCACCGGACTGGCGATTCACATTGCCGATACCGGGCTGGCGGCGGTGATCCTTCCCCGTTCCGGGCTGGGACATAAACACGGCGTAGTGCTGGGGAATCTGGTTGGGCTGATTGATTCGGACTATCAGGGGCAACTGATGGTGTCCGTCTGGAACCGGGGACAACAAACGTTCACGGTTGAACCGGGCGAGCGCATCGCACAGATGGTTTTTGTGCCCGTCGTTCAGGCCGAATTTAATCTGGTCGACGATTTCGTCGGCAGCGAACGTGGAGAAGGCGGCTTCGGCCACTCTGGCCGTAGCTAACGCGCTCCAGCCACCCCATAGTGTAAAAATTCATATAAGCCACAGCGAGCTATCGCGACTGTGGCGCTACCGGGTGCTTGTCAGTCAAATATTTAGCAAGGGTCTTTTCAGACATGGCAGAAAAAGAAAGTACGAAAAGGAATCGCCGCGAGGAAATTTTGCAGGCGCTGGCGCAGATGCTGGAATCCAGCGACGGTAGCCAACGCATCACCACGGCAAAACTGGCTGCGAACGTCGGCGTGTCCGAAGCGGCGCTCTACCGACACTTCCCCAGTAAAACGCGGATGTTTGATAGCCTGATTGAATTTATTGAGGATAGCCTGACCACCCGCATTAATCTGATTCTGCAAGACGAAAAAGAGACATTTAATCGTCTTCGTCTGATTTTGCTGCTTATTTTAGGGTTTGCGGAACGAAATCCAGGTCTGACCCGCATCATGACCGGTCACGCGCTGATGTTTGAACAGGATCGTTTGCAGGGGCGTATCAACCAGCTATTTGAGCGTATTGAATCCCAGCTACGTCAGGTATTACGTGAGCATAAACTCCGCGATGGCAAGGGTTTCCAGCATGATGAAACACTGCTGGCCAGCCAACTGTTGGCATTTTGCGAAGGGATGCTGTCGCGCTTCATTCGCTCGGAATTCCGCTATCGTCCGACGCAGGAGTTTGATACCCGCTGGCCGCTGTTAGCCGCACAGCTAAATTGAACACGACAGTTAAATTGCAAATACCTTAAATTGACAGAATGCCGTCAGAAACATCTGACGGCATTCTGACTCACAGCGTTAAATCCCGTACTGCTCACGATAGGCTTGCACCGCATCCAGATGCGCTGCCATCTCCGGCTTTTCCGCCAGATAGGCGATCAACTCCTTCAACGTAATAATCGAAATCACCTTACACTGATAATCACGTTCCACTTCCTGAATCGCAGACAGGTCGGCACGGCCACGTTCCTGACGATCCAATGCAATCATCACCCCCGCCAGCGTCGCACCGTGCGCACCGATGATCGCCATCGACTCGCGAATCGCCGTTCCTGCCGTAATTACGTCATCCACCAGCATCACGCGCCCTTGCAACGGGCTACCCACCAGACTGCCGCCCTCGCCGTGGTCTTTGGCTTCTTTGCGGTTAAAGCAGTACGGAAGGTCGAGATCGTGGTGTTCTGCCAGCGCCACTGCCGCAGTGGTGGCAATTGGAATGCCTTTGTAAGCCGGCCCGAACAACAGATCGAATTCCACCCCGGAATCCACCAAGGCTTCCGCATAAAAACGCCCCAGTAAGGCCAGATCGCGCCCGGTATTAAACAGTCCGGCGTTGAAGAAATAGGGGCTAATACGCCCGGATTTCAGAGTAAATTCGCCGAACTTCAATACCTGCTTGCTGAGTGCAAACTCAATAAACTGGCGCTGGTAGGCTTTCATACTGCATCTCCTCGTCTTCAAATATAAAAAAAGCGACCCATGGGTCGCTTTAAAAATCAATCGGCTAAGGCGGCTTTCTGCGCCTGAACAATGATATCAATTCCCCCTCGTGCCAGCGCCAGCAGGGAGAGCAATTCTTCGTGGCTGAACGGCTCACCTTCAGCCGTTCCCTGCACTTCAATCATGCGACCGTCTTCGGTCATCACCACATTCATGTCGGTTTCCGCCGCGGAATCTTCCACATATTCCAGATCGCACAGCGCTTCGCCGTTCACAATGCCGACGGACACCGCCGCCACCATGCCTTTCATCGGGTTCTTTTTCAACTTGCCGTTGGCGACCATCTGGTTCAGCGCATCGGCCAGCGCCACGCAGGCGCCAGTGATGGACGCCGTACGCGTACCACCGTCGGCCTGCAAGACATCGCAGTCGAGCGTGATGGTGTACTCGCCGAGGACTTTCAGGTCGATAGCCGCACGCAGAGAACGAGCAATCAGGCGCTGAATCTCCAGCGTGCGACCGCCCTGCTTGCCTTTGGCGGCTTCACGCGCGTTACGGCTGTGCGTCGCCCGCGGCAGCATTCCGTATTCGGCAGTGACCCATCCTTGCCCCTGGCCTTTCAGAAAGCGCGGAACACCCTCTTCTACCGTGGCATTGCATAACACTTTGGTGTCGCCAAATTCGACTAAAACGGAACCTTCGGCGTGTTTCGTGTAATGGCGGGTTAATTTGAGGGGGCGTACTTGCTGTGCACTTCGGCCTGTTGGGCGCATGGCTCATCTCCGGCGGATCAATGAAAACTGGCACGTATTATACACGAAATCCTTCGCGTTGCGGGAAAGCGCAACGCGAAAGCCATACCTTAAACGTAGGGTATAACCTCAGGTTATACCCTACTCATAAACAAGTATTCGTCAGTCATGAAACATCATGAAATAGTCCATTTATCCCCTGAGCGTTGATGAGAACAACCATGATGCGGCATATGCAAATTGAAACGGTCAATCTGCCACTGGCCCGTCCCATGGCATCTGAAAACGGCACGCGTCATGCGGTTACTGTTATCCGCGTCGCGTTAGAAGAAAAAGGATTTATCGGACAAGGCGAATGTACGCCCGCCGCACATTATGGCGAGTCTGCCGATAGCGTATGTCGCCAGCTCTCAGCGATCCGTGAGGCGATAGAGCATGGCCTGACCATCGAACAGCTTCAGCAAGAATTACCGCCGGGTGCCGCCAGAAATGCGCTGGACTGCGCATTGTGGCGGCTCAACACCGCATTGGAAAAACAGACGCTGTGGCAACGCCTTAGCATTCATCCTCCTACATCCGTGGTGTGTGCGCAAACGCTGGCGCTCGACAGCGTGGAGAACATGGCCGCCGCCGCCTCCAGTGCCGTGTCTCACGGCGCGCTGCTGCTGAAAATCAAACTGGATCGCGAACTGATTCTGGAAAAAGTCGCCGCCATTCGCGCCGCCGCTCCCGAAGCCAAATTGATTATCGACGCGAGAGCAAGCTGGGGCGGGCTGGATTTACACAGCCTCTCTACCGCGCTGCTGCCTTATCAGGTCGCCATGATTGAGCAACCGCTGCCGGTCGGTAAGGACGAGGATTTACAACGCTTTACCCACCCGATCCCTATCTGCGCGGATGAAAGCTGCCGCCACAGCGGGGACATCGTCGGGCTACGCCGTCGTTACGACATGATCAACATCAAGCTGGACAAGTGTGGCGGGCTGACGGAAGCGCTGGCGATGGTACGTGAGGCTCAGTTTCACGGCCTGCGCATTATGGTTGGCTGCATGCTGGGTTCATCGATGGCGATGGAAGCCGCTCTGCCCGTGGCCGCCGATGCCGAGCATGTCGATCTCGACGGCCCTATCTGGCTGGCCGCCGACAGCTCGCCCTATCTGACCTATAACCTTGGCCGCATCTGGCTATGACGCGATCAATCACAGCAACCTTAACCCCCTCAACCGGAGTGACCATGACGGATATCATGCACGCGGGTGCCGCCACAGCACCCGGTAACGCCCCCAGACCTGTACTGGAAATCGACGATCTGAGCGTCAGCTTTAGCGGCCGCTCCGGCACGCATCAGGCGCTAAAAGGCATTTCCTTTACCGTGAATAAAGGGGAAGTGGTCGCCGTGGTCGGCGAAAGTGGTTCTGGCAAGTCCGTGACGTCACTCACCGTGATGGGGCTGCTGGCAGATTCTGCCAACATCGAACGCGGCGCGCTCCGTTTCACCGCACGCGACGGGCAGCAGCATGATCTGCTGCGAATGAAAGCAGACGCGCGTCGTAAACTGCGCGGCCGCGATCTCGCCATGATTTTTCAGGAACCGATGACCTCGCTCAATCCGGTACTGAAAGTCGGCGATCAGCTCACCGAAGCGCTGCTGGACCACAAACTCTGCGATGCCGCCAGCGCGGATAAAAAAGCCCGCGAACTGCTGCATAAAGTGCGTATCGCGGATGTCGATCGCGTGATGAAAAGCTATCCGCACTCGCTGTCTGGCGGAATGCGTCAGCGCGTGATGATCGCACAGGCGCTTGCCTGCGATCCGCAACTGTTGATTGCCGATGAACCCACCACCGCGCTGGACGTCACCGTGCAGGCGCGCATTCTGCAAATCCTGCGCGACCTGCAACAGCAGAGCGACATGGCGGTGCTGTTTATTACCCACGATATGGGCGTAGTGGCAGAAATCGCCGACCGCGTGGTGGTGATGTATCGCGGTGAGATCGTGGAGCAAGGCTCCGTCGAGCAGATTTTTGCCGCGCCGCAACACCCGTATACCCAGTCGCTGCTGGCCGCCGTACCGAAGCTGGGCGACATGCGCGACAGCCTCTGGCCGAAGCGCTTCCCGCTGCTGGGGCAGGCCGCCGAGCCGGAAAATAGTGAACAGGTCACCGCACGCTATGACGCCGAGCCGCTCTTGGATATCCGCGGGCTGCGCGTGTATTACCCGATGCGCAGCGGGATTTTCTCCACCGTGAGCCATCACGTTCACGCGGTAGAACAGATTGATTTCAACGTCTGGCCGGGGGAAACGCTGGCGATCGTCGGGGAAAGCGGCTGCGGCAAGTCCACCACCGGACGCGCCCTGCTGCGTCTGGTTCAGAGTGACGCCGAAAGCATTCACTTTCAGGGCAACGAAATTTCCCAGATGAAAGAGCGTGATTTCCAGCCGCTGCGTCGGGAAATGCAGATGGTATTTCAGGATCCGTATGCCTCGCTCAACCCGCGCCTGACGGTCGGTTTTACTATCGCTGAGCCGCTGCTGCTGCACGGGCTGGTGAAATCGTTGGAAGAAGCGACGCCGCAGGTGCAGGCGCTGCTGAAAAGCGTCGGCCTGCTGCCTGAGCATGCGCGGCGTTATCCGCACGAGTTTTCCGGCGGGCAGCGTCAGCGCATCGCGATTGCCCGCGCCATGGCGCTACAGCCACAGGTCATCATTGCTGACGAAGCCGTCTCGGCGCTTGATGTGTCGATTCAGGCGCAGGTCGTCAACCTGATGATGGATCTCCAGAAGAAAACCGGCGTGTCGTGGATTTTCATCTCACACGATATGGCCGTTGTCGAGCGTATCGCCAACCGCGTCGCGGTGATGTACCTCGGCCAGATTGTAGAGATCGGCCCGCGCCAGTCGGTGTTTAACAATCCTCAACATCCGTATACCCGCCGCCTGTTGGCCTCGGTTCCGATTGCCGACCCAACCCGTCGCGGCACACGCCAGTTTGACGACAGCGAAATCCCCTCACCTTTGCGTAAAGCCGGTGAGGTCGTCACCAAAACGCGCTACCGCGAGGTCGCGCCGCAGCACTGGGTTGCCGACAACGAATCGGCCGCCTGAAACACAATATTTTATAAAAAACAATGTCGTATCAACACAATGTCGTATAGATAAGCCGTTAAAACAGCGACAAAAAATAGCCACAAAACACGACGTATTCACAACACAACACACGTTCATTGCTGACCAGGAGAGATAACCATGAAGCCATTCGTTCGCCGCTCCGCCGTTGCCCTCGGGCTATCACTGTGTCTGGCGGCTGTTGCCCAGGCGCAAGATCTTCGCATTTCCATCTATGCCGATATCACCGGACTCGATCCGCACGATACCTCAGACACGCTGAGCTACTCGATTCAGAGCGGCATCTTCGAACGCCTGTTCCAGTTCGATAATAAAATGAAGCTGGTGCCACGTCTGGCGACGGGCTACACCAGCAATGACACGGCGACCGAGTTCGTCATCACGCTGCGCGAAGGCATTACCTTTCAGGACGGTGCGCCGTTCAACGCCGATGCCGTTAAAGCCAACCTTGACCGTCTGGCCGATCAGAGCAAAGGTCTGAAACGTAATAGCCTGTTTAACATGGTGCAAACCGTGACTGTGCTGTCGCCGACGCAGGTCAAAATCGAGCTAAACAAATCCTTTGGTGCCTTTGTGAACACGCTGGCGCACCCCTCTGCCGTCATGCACAGCCCGCAAGCCCTGAAACAATACCCGGATGAAGCGCAGTTGCGCGTCCACCCGGTCGGTACTGGCCCGTTCAAATTCGCCGAGTGGCAGCAGGGTAAAGACGTGAAGCTGGTGAAATTCGACAACTACTGGCAGAAAGGCTGGCCGAAAGTGGACAGCGTGACCTTCTACCCGACGCCGGAAGATTCCACCCGCGTGGCATCACTGAAATCCGGTCAGGTCGATGCCGCGTATCCGCTGCCTTCCGATCTGATTGCTACCGTACAAAGCGACAGCAAGCTGGCGATTCAGCGCGACCCAAGCATTTATCAATTCTGGCTGGCGATGAACAACCTGCGTCCACCGTTGAACGATATCCGCGTGCGTCAGGCGCTCAACTACGCCATCAACCGCGACATTTGGCTGAAAGTGGGCTTTGCGGGTATGGGCGTTCCTGCCACCTCTGCGATGGCACCAGACGTGCAGTTCTTCGCGCGCCAGAGTTCACCGAACTACACCTATAACCCGGAAAAAGCCAAGGCGCTGTTGAAAGAAGCCGGCTACGCCAACGGCCTGAGCCTGAAACTGTGGACGACAAACCGCACCGACTACATCCGTAGCGCGCAGTTCTTCAAACAGCAGTTAGAGCAGGTCGGCGTCAAAGTCACCGTCACCCCAATGGATTCAGGGATGCGCAACGCTAAGCTGTTTGGCGTGAAAGATCCGAAAGATGCCGAATTTGACCTGTTCTACAACGGCTGGTCGCCGTCTACGGGTGATGCTGACTGGGCGCTGCGTCCTCTGTTCTCCACCGAATCCTGGGTGCCGGCCGCTTATAACGTCTCCTACTACAGCAATCCGGTAACAGATAAAGCCATTACCGCCGGTCTGGCCACCGCCGATGCCGACAAACGTGCCGCCGCTTACGCCGATGCACAACGTCAGATTTGGCAGGATGCGCCTGTGGTCTTCCTGGGTACGCCAGACAACATCGTCGGTAAAACCAAGAATCTCGACGGCGTGTACATGCTGGCAGATGGCTCGCTGATCTTCGATCAGGCTGAATTTAAGTAATCGGTCAGGGAGAACGCCATGTTTGCTTATATCGTCCGACGTTTGCTGGAAATGATCCCGGTTCTACTGGTGGTCTCCCTGTTAGTGTTCGGTTTTATCAAACTGCTGCCGGGCGATCCGGCACGTATTTACGCGGGCGCTGACGCAACCATTGAGGCGGTGGAAGCCGCCCGTCAGCAGCTCGGATTGAACGACCCGCTGCCGCAGCAGTACATCAACTGGCTCGGCGGCCTGTTCAGCGGCGATCTGGGTGTCACCTACCGCACGCAGCATCCGGTTATCGACGTCATCAGCAAGAGCTTTATGCCCACCATGTGGCTGGCGCTGGCGGGGTTTGTCTGGTCGGTGCTACTCGGCCTGCTGATCGGCGTCGTTTCGGCGCTCAAGCGCGGAAAATGGCAGGACTGGACGCTGATGAGCATCGCGGTCGGCGGGATTTCCATGCCACCGTTCTGGCTCGGCCTGTTGCTGATTCAGTTTGTGGCGATGCCGTTCGGCGTGTTTTCCGTCAGCGGCTTTAATCAGCCCAGCGACATCATTCTGCCCGCGCTGACGCTCGGGGCATCGGTAGCCGCTGTGATGGCGCGCTTTACCCGCTCCGCGTTTCTGGAAGTCGCGCAGGAAGACTATGTGCGTACCGCGCGATCCAAAGGACTCCGCAACCGACTGATTACCTGGAAGCATGTGATGCGTAACGCGCTGATCCCGGTCATCACCATGCTCGGGCTGCAATTCGGCTTCCTGCTTGGTGGCTCTATCGTGGTCGAAAGCGTGTTTAGCTGGCCGGGTTTAGGTTGGCTGCTGATTGAATCCATCAAGACGCAGGATCAGCCCGTCATTCAGGCGCTGGTGATGCTGTTCGTGTTTGAATTTATTGTCATTAACCTGTTGGTGGACCTGCTGTACGCGGTGGTCAATCCGGCGATTCGCCTACGTTAGGAGACACGATGAACCTCCCTTCCGAACCCGTCGTGGCCGCAGCCACGCTTGATGAAGAGACGATACGTTCGCCGTGGCGCGATTTCGTTCAGGTCTTTATCCGTAACCCGATGGCGCTGGTGTCCAGCGGCTTCGTTCTGCTGCTGGTACTGGTCGCGATCTTCGCCCCCTGGCTGGCACCGTGGAACCCGATGGAGCCAGACTGGATGGCGCTGGCGTCACCGCCGTCGGCAGCACACTGGATGGGTACTGACGATCTCGGGCGCGATGTGATGAGCCGCATCATCTACGGCGCTCGCATCTCGCTCTATATCGGTATCTTTTCCGTCACGCTGGGCATGCTGGTCGGCATCGTGCTCGGCCTGTTAGCAGGCTACTACGGTCGCTGGGTCGATACGCTGATCATGCGCGGTTCCGACGTGCTGTTCGCCTTCCCCGGTATGCTGCTGGCCATTGCGGTCGTCGCCATCCTCGGCCCTGGCCTGAATAACGTGATTATCGCCGTCGCCGTCTTCAGCGTGCCGGTTTTCGCCCGCATCGTGCGTGCCTCTACGCTGTCGCTGAAACAGGCGGCTTATGTAGAAGCGGTACGCTGCGCCGGTGCGCCAGATCGCATCGTACTGATGCGCCACATCCTGCCCGGCACGCTGCCTAACGTGATCGTCTATTTCACCATGCGTATCGGCACCAGCATCCTGACGGCCGCAGGGCTGAGCTTCATCGGCCTTGGCCCGGAGCCGGACGTACCAGAGTGGGGTAATATTCTGGCGATGAGCCGCAGCCTGATGATGGCAGGTGCCTGGCACGTCAGCGTGTTCCCCGGTCTGGCGATTTTCTTCACCGTGCTGGCGTTTAACCTGCTCGGGGATGCGCTGCGCGATACGCTCGATCCCAAACTGAAAAGCTGAGGAAGGCGATGCACGGCGAGCACCCGATGAACGACTATCACCAGCAGCAGCAAACGCTGTTGCTACAACGCTGGAAAGCGACGCGGCAGTTGGGTACGCCGCGCTCGGTCAGCGGATCGCATAACCGCATTAGCGATGTGGCAGGCGTGCGCGTCGGTCACTGCACGCTGGTGGCAGGCAACGTGCAAACTGGCGTCACCGCGATTGTACCGCCCGGCGAAAACCTGTTCATCCAGCCTCTGCCGTGCGGCGCAGCGGTGCTGAACGGCTTCGCCAAACCTGTCGGGCTGGTACAAATTGAGGAGTTGGGAGTACTGCAAACGCCCATCCTGCTCAGCAACACACTGGCAACCGGTACGCTGTTTACCACGCTGGTGCGTGACGCGATTGCGCGTAACCCTGAACTAGGTCGTACCCTGCCGACGGTGAACCCGCTGGCGCTGGAGTGCAACGACGGCTGGCTGAACGACATTCAGGCGCTGGCGGTGACGGAACACATGGCCCGGCAAGCACTGGATAGCGCAGCAGATAGCTTCGCACGCGGTAGCGTCGGTGCCGGACGCGGCATGAGTTGCTTTAGCCTGAAAGGCGGCATCGGCACCGCATCACGCCTGATCCCTGAATTAAACGCCACGCTCGGCGTGCTGGTGTTGGCAAACTTCGGTACGCTTTCCGCGCTGACGCTCGACGGCGTGCAGATGGGAAGCGCCATCGCCCCGATTCTACCAGATCTCGCCCCGCAGCAGGACGCCGGATCGATCATCATTATCATGGCGACGGATGCCCCGCTCGACGCCCGCCAGCTCAAGCGCATCGCTAAACGTGCAGGCGCAGGATTAGGACGACTCGGCAGCTACTGGGGACACGGTTCCGGCGATATCGCCGTCGCGTTTTCCACCTGCCCACAGCCACAGCCGCCGGAGGATGCGCAGCTTGAGCCGCTGTTAAGCGCCGCCGCCGACGCCACCGAACATGCGGTGCTCGACGCCATGCTTCAGGCTGACGCCGTGACCGGTTTTCGCGGCCATCACCGCCCAACGCTGTCACAGGCGTTGGATCGGTTGGCCGAAACGCTTATCCGTTAGGACATTCTCCCGTAGGAAACTGATTATGAAAGTGTTTATCTCTGCTGATATCGAAGGGATCGCCGGCGTGATGCGCCCGGAACAGTGCAGCCCCGGCACCGCGGAATACCAACTGGCACGCGGCCTGATGGAGCAGGAAGTGAATGCCGCCATCGACGGCGCATTTGCGGGTGGTGCAACCGACGTCGTGGTCGCCGACAGCCACGCGGCGATGGTCAATCTGCGTGCAGAAAACATCGACGCCCGCGCCCGGCTGGTACAGGGCAAACCGCGCGGCTATTCGATGGTGGAAGGGTTAGAACAGCAGCAGTTCGACGGCCTGATGTTCATCGGCTACCACAGCGCAGCGGGCGAGTTTGGCGTGCTGTCGCATACCATTAATGGTCGCGCTTTCTATCGCGTGCGCATCAACGGCGAAATCATGGGCGAAAGCGACATTTACGCCGCCGCTGGTGTGGAACAAAAGACGCCGCTGTGGCTGGTCAGCGGAGACGACACGCTGCAAAGCTGGATCGCCCGTTACTACCCCGCCACCGGCTACGCCTGCGTCAAGCGCGCTATCTCTCAGCACGCGGCGGAATCCCTCAGTACCGAACAGGCGCGTCAGGTGATTCGTGACGCGGCAAAAGCGGCAGTAGAGAAAGCGCATCAGACGCTGAATTCGCGGATTCAGGCACCCTACCGTCTCGAACTGATGGTGGCAAAACCAGTTCTGGCCGATCTATTCTGTCTGCTGCCGAACGTTGAACGTTTGGATGCTATAACCGTCGGTTACACGGCGCAGAGCATGCGAGAGATCACCAGCCTGCTGGGTGGCTTTTCCTATCTGGCGACGACGCAAAACTGATTCCGGTTTCTCCGCCCCGGATGTTGGGGCCTAATCGCTTGAAAAGAGAATTTATTGCATGACGAAACCCGTGATTGTGATCCACGGTGGCGCAGGGGCGCTGACCCGCTCGGCCATGAGCGCTGAAAAAGAGCAGCGCTATCTGGCCGCGCTGTCCGAGATTGTCGCCAGTGGTCAGCGCATTCTGGCTGAAAACGGCAGCGCGCTGGATGCCGTCACCGAAGCTGTGCGTCTGCTGGAAGAGTGCCCGCTGTTCAATGCCGGACACGGTTCAGTCTTCACCCACGCGGAAACCCACGAACTGGATGCCAGCATCATGGACGGACGTTCACTGGATGCTGGCGCAGTGAGCTGCGTCAGCCATATTCGTAACCCGATTCTGGCAGCCCGCACCGTACTTGAAGTCAGCCCCCATGTGATGTTTACCGCCGACGGCGCGGAAGCCTTTGCCCAACAGCACGGTTTGGAACGGGTTGATCCTGCGTTTTTCTCCACCGACGAACGTCGCCAGCAACTCCATAACGCGCAGGCAGGCTCAGGCCGCGTCATCCTCGACCATGACGGCCAGAGCGACCCTATCGATCCCGATCGTAAATTCGGCACCGTCGGTGCGGTGGCGATCGATTGCGCAGGGAATCTCGCGGCGGCAACGTCAACGGGCGGTATGACCAACAAACAAGCTGGACGCGTCGGCGACAGCCCCATTATTGGTGCAGGCTGCTATGCCAATAACCAGACGGTCGCCGTTTCCTGCACGGGCACCGGCGAAGTCTTTATGCGTGCCGTCGCCGCCTATGATGTCTCGGCGCTGATGGAATACGCCCGACTCACGCTACAACAGGCCAGCGATCGTGTGGTGATGGAGAAACTGGTGAAAATGGGCGGCAGCGGCGGGATGATTGCCGTCGACAAAGCCGGCAACATCGCCCTGCCGTTCAACAGCGAGGGGATGTACCGCGGCTATGGTTATGTAGGAGAAGCGCCCGTCGCCGATATTTATCGTTAATTTGTCAGCACATCGAAACACAACGCCCAACATTAGTGCAACGCACCAATATTGGGCATCAAAATAGTGCGCAAAACCGCCTCATCGCTTATCTATCGACCATTTAGCGCGGGCTTATACCCTAAATAATTCGAGTTTCAGGACAAAACGTTAACGTTTTGAACAACGCAAGGCGTTGACCCGTCAGGGCGAGGGACATTTTATGTTCCTCGTAACGCGGCAAGAGAGGGAGTCCCGATGAGCTTACTCAGGTAAGTGATTCGGGTGACTGACAAATCTGCCAGAGCAGATTTGAACGCTGCTTGCAGCGGCCCCTACGGGGCGAGGTCCACGCAAGTGGGCGGAGTAGCGTAGCCAACGCACATACAACTCGAAGTATGACGGGTATATAACCTGGCGTAATAATTGCAGACTTTTTGGTTATTACTCATACGATGCTTATCAGAAGCATCAGCCGGAGCCTGCAACCATGCGTTTACGCCATATTGAAATCTTCCAGGCCATTGTTCAGGCAGGCACCATCAGCGGCGCTGCTCGTTTGCTCAACGTTTCGCAGCCCAACGTCAGCCGGGTATTGAATCACGCGGAACAACAGCTCGGCTTTTCCCTGTTTGAACGTCGTACGCAGGGCATGATCGCCACCGAAGAAGGGCTGCGACTTATCCCGAAAGTGCAGGAACTTTTCAGCCATCTGCAAAGCATCAGTTCCCTCACCGAACAAATCAAAACCAGCAAGGCACACTCTGTCCGGCTGGGTGCGGCACACGCGTTTGGGCAGATGATCGTCGCGCCGACGCTGGTGGAATTTCATAAGCAGGCGGCATCGGTTAAGGTCGAACTCGTCACGGAACACTTCAGCACGCTGTGCCAGAACATTCTGCAAAATCAGCTCGATTTCGCGCTGATCTTTGGTCAGCAGGTGCCGTCCGAACTGCTGGCGGAGCCGCTATTCCAGTCCACGATGGTGGCCCTGCTGCCGAAAGACAGCCCAATAAACGGCCCGGTATCGCTGGAATGGCTGTGCAACAACAACCTGCTGATGATGCAGCATCAGGATCCGCTCGGTCAGGTGGTACACCGTGCGCTGCGTGATAAAGCGCTAAAACCCGCCGCGTCGCTCTACATTAAAACGTACTCGGTGATTGCCGACATGGTGCTGGCAGGTGGCGGTGCCGGTATCGTCGATCTCTTCACTGCCTGCCGCTATGCCGATCAGCTCAAAATCGTCCCTATCGACCAGCCGCTGCCTTTTGAAGTCACGCTGATCAGCCGTCGTGATAACCCACAATCACAAGCGACGCTGCAACTGAAACAGATGATGAAAAACCGCTGTCGCGAGATCGCCAGACAAAACGAAGCCCTGCTTTACGCCGCCTGACTCACGACAGACGCCACACCACGGACGGTTTTTTCTATCCCCTGCCGGGACGCAACGCTATAATCCCTCCCATCATTTGCTTTACAGGTATGCACCAATGATTCGCAGCATGACCGCTTACGCCCGCCGAGAGATCAAGGGCAACTGGGGAAGCGCAGCCTGGGAACTGCGTTCCGTAAACCAGCGCTATCTGGAAACCTATCTTCGTTTACCGGAACAGTTCCGCAGCCTCGAACCCGTCGCGCGTGAGCGCATCCGCGCCCGCCTGACCCGTGGCAAAATCGAATGCAACCTGCGTTTTGAACTCGACCCGAGCGCGCAAAGTGCGCTGATCCTGAATGAAAAACTGGCAAAGCAACTGGTTAATGCCGCCAACTGGGTCAAAATGCAGAGCGACGAAGGGGAAATCAACCCGGTTGATATCCTGCGCTGGCCCGGCGTAATGTCGGCGGAAGAGCAGGATCTGGACGCGATCAGCGCCGAACTGCTGACCGCGCTGGAAGGCGCGCTGGATGACTTCATCGCCGCCCGTGAAAGCGAAGGCAATGCGCTAAAAGCGCTGATCGAACAGCGTCTGGCGGGCGTCAGCGCCGAAGTCGTCAAAGTCCGTGCCCAAATGCCAAACATCCTGCTATGGCAGCGCGAACGTCTGCAAAGCAAGCTGGAAGATGCGCAAGTACAGTTGGAAAATAACCGTCTGGAACAGGAACTGGTGCTGATGGCGCAGCGCGTCGACGTCGCCGAAGAACTCGACCGCCTCGACGCACACGTCAAAGAAACCTACAAAATCCTGAAAAAAGAAGAAGCCGTCGGCCGCCGCCTCGACTTCATGATGCAGGAATTCAACCGCGAATCGAACACGCTGGCCTCGAAATCCATCAACGCCGACGTCACCGCATCAGCTATAGAATTGAAAGTGCTGATCGAGCAAATGCGGGAACAGATTCAGAATATCGAATAACGATTTACGAAAAATCATTCACTATCAAAAAACCAAGAAGCCTGCGATATCGCGGGCTTTTTTGTTATCATGGGCTATCATGGAGAAACAACAAAGCGCATGATTACCGTGTACACCTGGGTGTACCCCTAGAGCGTATTGATGAATCAAACACAGACGAAATCGGCAGTCACTATCGTTATCGGTTTGCAAAGCGTGATGATATTTCCCGCGTCATTCGACTGGTAAATACCAATGCCGACATTAACGGCCACCAACCACTTACCCAGCAAGAAATTAACCACATCCTGAGCCTGTAACCGGATTACGCCGCCAGCTAACGGAGCCTGATTTTATGACATCAAAAAATAATGGCCTTAACGGTTAGGGATTCGCTCACTCTGAAAACAGCCAGAGCGATATTTCCAGCAATGACTTTGCCGAATTAATCCCAGTTATTTCTGGTCGAATCTGTGGACGTGAAAATAATCTTGTTAGCGCGAAATCGTTACACACAGCGCTAGGCGCAGGGCGTGTCTTTTCCCGTTGGTTTAATGGTCGAGTTTCTCAGTACGGTTTTGTGAGAGGGACAGATTTTGACCAATTAACACCGGAACGAGTGGAAATTACCGGAGCAGGTCGCCCTGAAGTTGATTACACCATCACTTTGGATATCGGCCAGACCAGCGGCAAAAGCTGATTATCTCTTTTTTGTGACTGTCATTCTCATGGCTGGTGTGGTTCCTTATTGTGGGATAGGCCTATCATACAATAATCAGAATGTGGGATATTGAAGCAAACATTCAGTAAATCCAGCGACTAAAACGAAACCCACCAGCGCAAGATACATGGAGTGAGCGATGAACGAGCACCACCAGCCTTTTGAAGAAATCAAGCAAGTTGATGACGAAGGAGCAGAATATTGGTCAGCGCGAGAGCTGTCAAAGCTGCTGGATTACTCAGAGTATCGTCATTTCACTCCTGTTTTAGAACGAGCAAAAGAAGCCTGCCTCAACAGTGGACACAATGTTGATGACCATTTCGAGGATGTCCTCGGTATGGTCAAAATTGGTTCAGGTGCACAAAGAGAATTAAAGGATATAAGGCTTTCCCGATACGCTTGCTACTTAGTTGTGCAAAACGCAGACCCCACAAAGCCCGTCATAGCAGCAGGGCAAACATACTTTGCAATTCAGACTAGACGGCAAGAGTTGGCAGATGATGAAACATTCAAGCGACTCCGCGAAGATGAAAAACGACTTTTTCTCAGGAACGAACTGAAAGAGCACAATAAACAATTGGTCGAGGCAGCACAGCAAGCCGGTGTTGAAACCACTCTGGATTTTGCAATATTTCAAAATCATGGGTATCAAGGGCTGTACGGCGGATTAGACCAAAAGGCCATACATCAACGGAAAGGACTCAAGAAAAGCCAAAAGATACTCGACCACATGGGTTCCACTGAATTAGCAGCCAACCTATTCCGAGCAACCCAGGCTGAAGAGAAGCTCCGCAGGGATAATGTTAAATCGAAGCAAAAAGCCAATGAAACTCACTTTGAAGTGGGAAGGAAAGTAAGACAAACAATCAAAGAACTGGGCGGGACTATGCCAGAGAATCTACCTGCGCCAGAAAAAAGCATCAAACAGCTAGAATCTGCCGCAAAAAAACTGGATAAAAAATAGCCAAAATATAGAGCACTTGATTTTACCGTGTACATAGAAAAAACGCATTATCGCAAACCCGCTTACAGCAAGGCTTTAACCCATCTACTCAATAAACAGATTCAATCGAGTAAATTCTACCCACATCCATTAAATTCTATAATGCCCTGTTTTTAAGGGCATTTAACAAAAACCATCGTCTACTTAATTCTCTCGAAATCTATCAAAAACCACTGCCAAGTGGGGGGTAGATTGGGGAGGATATGAGAAAGATATAGCTCACCTACGCCATAGCAGCGTAGGTGAGTGGCGTAAACTAAGCGACAACAATACCCTGTTCGTCCTGATCGACGGCGAAGCACGCAACCTGCTGCTCGCCGTAGGTTTTCAACTGCGGCTGGAACTGCGTGCAGGTGCTGAAGCAGCGCTGACAGCGGGCGTTGAACGCACAGCCCGGCGGTGGATTTAGTGGGCTAGGTAGCTCACCCGTCAGCTTGATACGCTCGCGGCGTAAATCTGGGTTCAGGCGCGGCGTCGCGGAAAGTAACGCCTGCGTATACGGGTGGCGCGGATTGTTGAAAATGGCGTCTTTGCTGCCCTTCTCGACGCAGCGACCCAGATACATCACCATCACTTCATCAGCGATATGTTCGACCACGGACAGATCGTGCGAGATGAAGACGTAAGACAGCCCCAAGTCCTGCTGTAAGTCCATCATCAGGTTCAGTACCTGCGCGCGCACCGACACGTCCAGCGCCGAAACGGGTTCATCGGCAATCACCACGTCAGGATCTAACATCAACCCACGGGCAATGGCGATACGCTGACGCTGACCGCCGGAAAACATATGTGGGTAGCGATCGTAATGCTCCGTTTTCAGCCCCACTTTCGCCATCATCGCCAACGCTTTTTCACGGCGTTCCGCTTTTGACAACCCAGTGTTGATCAGCAGCGGCTCTTCCAGGATCTGTCCGACTTTCTTACGCGGGTTTAGCGATCCGTAAGGATTCTGGAACACGATCTGGATCTTCTGCCGACGCAGCTTCTGCGCCTCAGGATCCGGCTTCAACAGGTCTTGCCCCTGATAGTACAGTTCGCCATCAGACGGGATTTCAATCATCGTCAGCAGGCGGCCCAGCGTGGATTTGCCACAGCCGGATTCCCCTACCACCGCCAGCGTTTTACCGCGCTCCAGCGTAAAAGATACGCCGTCCAGCGCTTTCACCATCCGTTCCGGTGCAAAAAAACCTTTCTTCACCGGATAGTGTTTTTTCAAATCGATCGCATGCAGTAAATACGGCTGCGATGTGGCGTTCATTTCACTCATCGAGTTGGCCTCCCCGCATCATCCAGCGGTGTATGACATTTCACCTGACGACCAGGAATATCGCGTAATTCAGGTTCTTCCTGACGGCAACGCGCCTGCGCATAAGGGCAGCGTGGATTGAGCAGACAGCCGTTAGGGCGATCGTATTTCCCCGGCACCACGCCCGGCAACGAGGCCAGTCGGGATTTATCCGCCGCAAACTCCGGCAGCGCACGCAGTAGCGCCTGGGTATAGGGGTGACGAGGCGCACGGAAAATATCCGCCGCTTTGCCAGATTCCACCACTTGTCCGGCATACATCACGATGATGTGGTGTGCGGCTTCGGCCACCAGCGCCAAATCGTGCGTAATCAGAATCAGCGCCATGTTCTCACGCTGCTGCAATTCCAGCAGCAGCTCGATGATCTGCGCCTGAATGGTCACGTCCAGCGCCGTGGTCGGTTCATCGGCGATCAGCAGTTTAGGCCGACAGGCAATCGCCATCGCGATCATCACGCGCTGGCTCATCCCACCGGAAAGCTGGTGTGGATACACATCCAAACGCGACGCCGGATCGGGAATGCCAACCTGCGTCAGCAGGTCAATCGCCCGTTGACGACGGGTTTTGCGGTTGCCGCCCTGATGCACCTTGATCGCTTCCATGATCTGGTAGCCCACGGTGTAACACGGGTTCAGGCTGGTCATCGGATCCTGGAAAATCATCGCGACTTCCGACCCCACCAGATTACGCCGTTCTTTCTCAGAAATTTTTGTTAAATCGCGCTGGTTAAATTCCAGCTTGTCGGCCATCACCTTGCCGGGGTAATCAATCAGCCCCATAATCGCCAGCGAGCTGACGGATTTACCGGAGCCGGATTCCCCGACGATACCGACCACCTGCCCTTCTTCCACCTGATAGCTGATGCGATCGACCGCACGAAACGGCAGATCTTCATCACCAAAGTGAACCGACAGTTTATCTACATTGAGTAACGCCATCTCTCTACCTCTGTTACTGCTTGAGTTTGGGGTCGAGAGCGTCACGCAAGCCGTCCCCCATCAGGTTAAACGCCAATACCGTCAGCAAGATCGCCAGACCGGGGAACGTCACCACCCACCAGGCACTTTGCGCAAACTGCAAAACGTCCGACAGCATGGTGCCCCACTCTGGCGTAGGCGGCTGTGCGCCCATACCGAGGAAACCCAAAGCAGCCATATCAAGAATGGCGTTAGAAAAACCGAGAGACGCCTGCACAATCAGCGGTGCCAGGCAGTTAGGAAGAATATTGACGAACATCTGACGTGCCGAACCCGCTCCCGCCACGCGTGAAGCCGTGACGTAATCGCGGTTGACTTCCACCAGCACCGCCGCACGGGTTAAACGAACATAGTGCGGCAGCGCCACGAAGGTCAGCGCTAGCGAGGCGTTCACAATCGACGGCCCAAAGACGGCCACCAGCACCAACGCCAGCAGCAGGCTTGGCAGTGCCAGCATGATATCGACGATACGCATGATGAGTGCATCGACCACACCGCCGAAATACCCGGCGAGTAAACCGAAGATCACCCCCAGCACCAGCGAC
This sequence comes from Pectobacterium fontis, assembly GCF_000803215.1. Classification (GTDB taxonomy): domain Bacteria; phylum Pseudomonadota; class Gammaproteobacteria; order Enterobacterales; family Enterobacteriaceae; genus Pectobacterium; species Pectobacterium fontis. Next base: position 6,243 of record NZ_JSXC01000019.1, on the reverse strand, counting down.
AGCACCACCACCAGACAACCGACCAGCAGCGACAGGCGGGCGCCGTACATCAGGCGCGACAGGACATCACGCCCGACGTCATCCGTCCCCAGAATAAACTGCCAGCTTCCACCCTCTTGCCAGACCGGTGGACGCAGCAGCGCATCGCGGAACTGTTCGGCGGGCGCGTGCGGTGCCAACATATTGGCGCCAATGGCGATAATCAGCATCAGCACGACATACACCATGCCAACGACCGCCCCTTTGTTACGTTTAAAATAGTGCCAGAATTCCTGTAGCGGGGTCATCGGCTTTGGTGCGCTGTTTACAACAGGTTCAGTGACGTGTGTCATCTTAGCCTTCCCCTTATTTCTTGTGACGGATGCGTGGGTTAACCACGCCGTAGAGCACATCCACCAGCAGGTTAACCAGAATAATCATGGTTGCCACCAGCAGCACGCCGCCCTGAACCACCGGATAATCACGACGCTGCAACGCATCGATCAACCACCGTCCCAGCCCCGGCCAGGAGAAAATGGTTTCCGTCAGTATCGCGCCGGCCAGCATGGTGCCGACCTGCAAACCAATCACCGTCACCACCGGCAGCATCGCATTACGCAGCGCATGCACCACAATCACGCGCAGGCGGCTCAGCCCCTTGGCGCGGGCGGTACGAATGTAATCCTCGCCCAGCACTTCCAGCATCGCGGAGCGCGTCATACGCACAATCACCGCCAGCGGAATGGTGCCCAGTACAATCGCAGGCAGGATCATATGTTCGACCGCATCGATAAAATCGCCTTCCTCGCCCCAGAACAGGGTGTCGATCAGCATAAAACCGGTTAACGGCATACTGTCATCCAGGAAGATTGTGTCGCTGATACGCCCTGAGACAGGCGTCAGATTGAGCTGAACGGAGACCAGCATAATCAGCATCATGCCCCACCAGAAGATAGGCATGGAGTAGCCCGTCAGCGCCAGGCCAACAGAGGTATGATCGAAAATGGAACCGCGTTTGACCGCAGCCAGCACCCCCACCGGGATCCCAACCGCGATAGCAAACAGCATCGCGCAGATACCCAGTTCCAGCGTCGCTTTGAAGCGAGGCACAAATTCTTCCCACACGGGAATGCGGCTCTTGAGGGAGATCCCCAGATCGCCCTGTAACACACCGCCAATATAGTGGGCGTATTGCTGCCAAAGCGGCTTGTCCAGCCCCATTTCAGCCAGCAATTGCGCATGGCGCTCGGCGGAAATACCACGCTCCCCCGCCATGATCATCACCGGGTCGCCCGGAATCATGTGCACGAAGGCGAAGGTCAACAGGGTGATACCAATAAACGTTGGGATAACAAGCCCCAAACGCCGGAGTATGAACTGCAACATATCCCGAACTCTCTATTTATACCCGTTGGCTCGTTGGCCACCGGATTTATCATTGCTCACAGCTAAAAAATCGTCAGGAACGATTTTAAACGTCGTGTGCGACGGCCCGCCGGGTGGCGGGCAGGAAGTCTGCCATAAAAACGTAACGGGCAAGAAACCCCGCCTCCACGGCTCCTCTAACGAGAAACCGCAAGGTCGGGGTTTGTAATGTCCGTGAAAATCGAGTGGCTGACTTAATCCAACGTCACGTTGTTGAAGCTATGCACGCCACGCGGCTGAACGACATAACCTTTCACGTTTTTACGCACTGGCTCGTACACGGTGGAGTGCGCGACAATCAGCGCCGGAGCCTGATCGTGCATCACCACCTGTGCCTGTTTGTACAGTTCAATACGTTTTTCATGATCGGAAATGGCGCGCGCCGGTTGAATCAAATCTTCAAACGGTTTGTAGCACCACTTGGAATAGTTGGAGCCATTCTTAGCCGCGTCGCAGCTAAACAGGGTCGCGAAGAAGTTATCTGGATCCCCGTTGTCACCTGTCCAGCCCATCAGCACGGTCTGGTGTTCACCGTCTTTCGCGCGCTTCAGATATTCGCCCCACTCGTAGGTGACGATCTTGGCTTTCACGCCAACTTTCGCCCAGTCGGACTGAATCATTTCCGCCATACGACGGGCATTCGGGTTGTACGGACGCTGTACCGGCATTGCCCACAGGTCGATGGAGAAACCGTCAGCCATGCCCGCTTCTTTCAGCAGCGCCTTCGCTTTCTCAGGATCGTAGCTGTAGTCTTTAACGTCGTTGTTGTAGCCCCACATGGTTGGCGGGATCAGGTTGGTTGCGGCCTGGCCGGCACCCTGATAGACCGCATTGATGATGGCAGACTTGTTCACCGCATAGTTCAGCGCCTGACGAATCTTGACGTTATCCAGCGGTTTTTTCTCCACGTTGTAAGACAGGTAGCCAACGTTTAGGCCCGGCTGTTCCATCAACGTGATGTTCTTGTCTTCTTTCATCTTCGCGAGATCGGCCGGGTTTGGATACGGCATGATCTGGCATTCGTCTTTTTGCAGCTTGGCGTAACGTACGGAAGCATCTGGCGTGATGGAGAAGACCAGACGATCAACGCCTGGTTTGCTGCCCCAGTAACCTTCAAAGGCTTTGTACAGAATGCGGGAATCTTTCTGGTACTGCTGGAGCTGGAACGGGCCTGTACCGATGGGGTTCAGGTCGATCTTCTCCGGCGTGCCGGCTTTCAGCATCTTATCCGCGTACTCCGCAGACAGGATAGATGCGAAGTCCATCGCCAGGTTTGCCAGGAATGGAGCTTCAGGGCGGTTCAGCACAAAGCGAACGGTGTAGTCGTCTACTTTTTCGATTTTGCTGACCAACTCTGGCATACCCATACCCTGATAGTATTCATAGCTGCCGCCAGAGACTTTATGGTACGGGTGGTTGGCATCCTGCTGACGCATGAAGGAGAAAATCACGTCATCGGCGTTGAATTCACGGGAAGGTTTGAAATCCTTGCTGTCTTGCCATTTCACGCCTTTGCGCAGATGGAAGGTGTAGGTTTTGCCGTCTTCGCTAATATCCCATTTTTCAGCCAGACCGGGGCTGGTATCCGTGGTGCCGTCTTTAAACTCCACCAGACGGTTATAGAGAGGAATAGAGCTGGCATCAAATGTCGTACCGGAGGTGAATAACTGTGGGTTAAAACCTTCCGGGGAGCCTTCTGAGCAGTAAACCAGCGTTTTTGCCTGAACGCCCGCAGCGACGGACATGGCGAGCAAGCCAAGACCGAACGTCAACACCCTTGATTTAATCAGGGATTTTTCCATTACTTGTGCTCCATTGTGGATGATGTTGTGTGCTATACCCGCCATACTCCAAGCTGCATACGCATGAATACTGTCGCTAAAAAAGCACAGTAGTTCATCGCGCCGATCGTCCGTCCTGCATCTTGAAGTCACTGGGGTATGGTTGGCCAAACCTGTATTTTTACGAGCAGCGGTTTGTACCTTGTCGCCCTAAGGCAACATGAAAATAGTGGGGGAAATAAAAGGAGTTACCACAACCGGTGTGTCGTCACGCTATTGGATATAGTCATAATAACTACAACCTAGACCTCAAAACGCCACAACCCGCTCACGGATGCTGGATGAAGACGTAGAATCATTCAGGCAAACCGCTGCTTTCCCCCTTATATCCCTATGACGCCCTCAATTTCTCAACAGATGGCGGTGGCGTCAATATAAGTTGTAAGGATTTACAAAATTTCCTTACATTTTATCAAAAGAGAAAATACAATCTCACCACCTTAAACAAGGTGTATGTTTTGCATTTCAATGTAAAAATAGTGATAAAAACCTATACATTGCTTATAAAAAGAAATTATCACCATTAAAAAAACTATAATCATCGGGTTTTATATGTTCAAAATATGAGCACCGCGCTTTGTTAAAAACGTTAATGGCTGGTGAAAATTCTGATAGTCGATAAGAAATTCTGATATTTACCATGACACTATAAGGAGGTGAATGACTATCTACGCTACGGAAAAAAACTTTGCGATCTTCCCTTAAACGGGCAAGAAGTACGCATTACTTCGTTCAACACACGCTCTGTTTTTACCTGTTCACCACAGTGAGTGTTCCTCTACTTCTCGCCGATGCCAGACACAATGTAACCTCTCAACAAGAGGTACAATGGGCAGACAATGATATTGCTCAATAATTAATTGGATATTTTAGTTAAATAAATATTTTCACTAAAATAAAAACACGCTATTTACTTATTCTCATAAAGTGGTATTTTCACATTGTGATTTACCTCACTTCCTCATTTATCCTCCCTCGCTATAGATTATTTTAATTACAAAAAAACAACGTAAGTTATTTAAAATGGAGTTGCTGATAAGTTCACAAATACGTAATTAACGTATTATTTTTAACATTCACTCATGCTAGATTACCCTCCAACGTGATTCTTTGTTAAACAATATCAATCATTATCTGTCTTTTTGTTACCAATTGATAAAAAACAAAAAAAATTACTTTTCTGCTTTTTTTATAATAAACATTCTGCCGCCATTGGCATGAGTAAAGTTCGATAAATACTGATATCGAAGGGAAAACGTCAATAAATCACGTCGATAGCGATGCACGATTAATATCGTAACGACGTTACGCGGCAGGTATGTCATTGCTTCTGTACCAACTGTCCTAGCAGGGTGAATATAATGAAAAAAATTGAAACTGATATTCTATGTGAGAACGATCTCGCTCTGGCAACACAGACATCGTTTTTCGAAAGCTTTTTTAAAAAGAAAATCGGCTCCGTTCCTGTTGCACTTTTCATGGCGATTGCCGCCATCGTTGCTATCTCTGCCTATGAGGGCTTTTTGCCCAAAAACATGATCGGCGGCTTCGCCGTCATTATGACGATGGGTTTTTTACTGGCGCACATTGGCAGCAACATCCCTGTGTTTAAAGATATCGGCGGCCCGGCGATCTTGTGCCTGATGGTGCCTTCCGTGATGGTGTATTTTGATCTGTTCAATGACAACACCATGAAAACCGTCCACCTGCTGATGAAAGAGGCGAACTTCCTGTATTTCGTCATCGCCTGTCTGGTGGTCGGCAGTATCCTGGGTATGAACCGCAAAATCCTGATTCAGGGGATGGTGCGCATGTTCGTCCCACTGGTCATCGGCACCGCGACCGCGCTGGTAACGGGTTTGCTGGTTGGTAAATTGTGCGGTTACAGCTTCTACCACACCTTCTTCTTCATCATCGTGCCAATCATCGGTGGCGGTATTGGTGAAGGCATCCTGCCGCTGTCCCTCGCCTATTCTGCGATTCTGGGACAAAGCCCGGATGTGTATGTTGCTCAGTTAGCGCCTGCTGCGGTTGTTGGTAACATCTTCGCGATTCTGTGTGCCGGTGTGCTTTCCCGTCTGGGCATGCGCCGCAAGGATCTGAACGGCGAAGGCCGTCTGGTTCGCAGCGATGAAGACAACGCGATGCTTGCCGTACAAGAAGCCCCTAAACCAGTCGATTTTCACCTGATGGGTGGCGGCTTGTTGATGATTTGCGCCTTCTTCATCATCGGTGGCCTGATGGAACACGTCGTTCACATCCCTGGCCCGGTTCTGATGATCCTGATCGCTGTGTTCTGCAAATACGGGCGCGTTATTCCTGCCATCATGGAAACGGGTGCGCACAGCGTTTACAAATTCGTCTCCAGTTCTCTGGTGTGGCCGCTGATGATTGGGCTTGGCATGCTGTATATCCCGCTGGAGAGCGTCGTTGCCGTATTCTCTGTAGGTTACGTCATCGTCTGCGGTTCGGTGGTGCTGTCCATGGCGCTGGTGAGCTTCCTGATTGCACCTTACCTGAACATGTACCCGATTGAGGCTTCCATCGTGACTACGTGCCACAGCGGGCTAGGTGGTACAGGTGATGTGGCGATCCTGTCAGCCTCTAACCGTATGTCCCTGATGCCGTTCGCACAGATCGCCACCCGTATCGGTGGCGCATCAACCGTCATCGCCGCAACGCTGCTGCTGGGCTGGGTTGCCTAACCCAACACGCTTTTCTAATCATAACCACCCGCATAGCGGGTGGTTTGCTCTTGCCCTATAAGGGCTTGTTACCGACTGCGCCTAAATGACGCTGCTTTCTCTTCGTTCAAGCTAAGTGTCTTTGCTACTTTGGCCTACCCCTTGAAGGGGTCTGCGTACTCTTTACTACTCAATTTGTCTGAGAGTAAATCTGACTTCTCTTGTTCTCTGATATATTTCTGGATTGTCGCTTCATTTAGCCCTACCGTACTTACATAGAACCCTTCGCTCCAAAATTTACGGTTGCCAAACTT
>NZ_JSXC01000018.1 GCF_000803215.1 Pectobacterium fontis | reverse complement strand
CCGTAGCGTACGGCCGTACGGCTCGACACCGGTTTGCCATCCACCAGAATCAGCGTGTTTTCTGGTCCCATGCCGCGGATATCGATCTGGCGATTATTACCACGCTGGCCGCTGGTGGAGTTACCGGACAAATTGACGCCCGGCATCGTGCGAATCAGTTCTGACAAATCGTTAGCCGGTGGACGCTTGCTGATATCCTCAGCCGTAATCACTGACACGCCCGGAGCCTGACGGGTCTGCTCTGCCGCCGTCACCACCATCGTATCGCCCGACGTGGTACTTTCAGCCTGATTCTGCACCTGAGGGGCAGGTTCTGTTGACGGAATCGTCGACGTCTGCGCTGTACTCAGAAACGACGTCATCCCGCAGCTAACGCCAATGAGCGTCGCCAGATAACGACGCGATTGTGGTAGTTTCATCAAAATTATCCTGCCCTATAAGAAATGAGTAAGTAGCCTGAAAAAGGAACAACATCGCAGCCGGTACAGCGACACCTAACGACAATCAGCAAAACGCTGAATAACGGCGGAGATAAAACGCGCAAACGTGGCGGTTATCGGGAGAGAAGCGTCATGCCAATGAGCATCACGTCGTGTTGTTATGAAATACGGTGTGTAATCAATCAGCCCTTTTCTCCGCATTGCCGGAAATGGAAAATGTCTTTATCGTGCAATGTGACGTCCTCAACGAAAAATGCTATTGAGAAGTATTTGCATTACCATTTTGGCGCGGTCATTGTTACATTTGTCATTCAGGACGGGGTTTGCTCTAGCAGCAAAATGTTTTGCCAAAGCATCAAAATGGAAGGCGCAGATCGAAGGGTTTAATCAGGTAGGTAATCACATGCGCAGCTTCACTCAGTCATCAAAGCCGATCTATAAAGATCACATCGTTCAGCAATCGAGTCTGGTCGCGAATAATTACCGTTTTATCGGCCCGCGTCTTATCGATAATACGCCAGTGCTCTTTGGGTCATTCACTGTCGTACAGCTCAATCCGCATCTGATCCTGCATACCGCCGATGTGATTAATCGTCACAATATGAAAACCCAAAACCTGCTGGATGATGCAATCAAACTCGCCATCGTGGTGAGCGGCAATGCGCATATCTCATTTGGCCATCAGGCGCTACATCTGGGGGAGAGCCAGCCCGCCTCGCTGATTGCGCTGACGGAACCGACAATGTTTACTCGCATCGGCAAGCGTGATGAATTTGAAAGGACAATTACGCTGACGTTCGACAGAGAATGGTTGTACGGCAACATGATGGACACCGTTGGCAACTGGCAGGCCATCCACGATTTCACACAAACCCATCTGGCGACACATCTGTGGACACCATCGCGACAGGCGCTGGCGATTGCCTTGCAAACGTTGAATGCGGCACCTTGCCAAACGCCGCTCCAGCGTCTTTATCTGGAAACACAGTGTATGAGCCTGATTATTGAAGCGTTGACGTCATTAACCGCCAGCGTGGCGCAGGAGAAAAGCAGCGGAGTCACCCTGCGTGGCTACCATCGTATTCAACAAATCAGAGATATGCTGGAAAGCGGCAGCGCTGACCATCTGTCGATGAGTGAAATCGCCAAAAGCGTCAACATGAGCGAAAGTACATTGCAGCGTCATTTTCGTCAGACGTTTAATATGAGCGTTTTTGAATACCTGCGTAATTGTCGCCTGCAACGTGCGATGCTGGCCTTACAGAAAGACGGTATCGGCATTGCGCAAGCAGCCAGCATTGCGGGTTACAATAGCCCAGCCAACTTTGCCACCGCACTGCGACGCGCATTCGGTATTACGCCGGGGCAGCTAAAAGACCGCTTCTGATGCTGAATCACTAATAACCAAATGGAATTTATTATTCCTTTTGGTTATTAATTACCATTTAACCATGCGCAGTAAATTAGGTTTTTCTGCCAGCACACATGACGACCCATGACCAATCAGACTGATATCACCGCAACGCTTGCCCACCACATTATCCATAGCGAACCCACTCAGGAAGCGATTGATGCCGCTCGTGACGGGGTGACCGATTTCATCTCTACCGCCCTCCCCCTCACACAAGGAGCGATTGACGATAGTGGGTTCACTCCATTAAAACAGGTGTTCAGCGGCACGGACTGCCTGACGCGTAGCCTGCTCCTGGGATATGCCGGTCACGTACTGGATTTTGATGATTACCATCCGGCGTTTCGCGGCCATCCCAGCACCGTTATTTTACCCGCGCTGTTTGCCCTTGCCGCAGAAGACTCATCCGTGACGGAAGACGCGTTTTTGACGGCATACGTGATGGGTGTAGAAACCGCGGGAAGAATAGGATTGGCATGCGGCCCACGTCATTACAGTCTCGGTTACCACAATACCGCCACGCTCGGTGCGATCGCCGCTGCCGCCGCTACGGCGCGTCTGGCGAATGCCTCGGTGGAACAGACTCGAACTATTCTTGGCTTAGCCGCCACACAGGCAGCAGGGCTGCGGGCGCAGTTTGGTTCAGCGGTCAAACCGCTACACGCAGGGCTTGCCGCCAGAGCGGGACTCACCGCCGTCAAGCTGGTCTTAGCGGGCTTTGAGGGCAACGAGAAGCAGGTCATTGAGGCATTTCTTGCCGCGCACGGCGATCAAAAACACCAACCAGAGCTACTGGTGGAAAACTGGGGAGCACCATGGCGCATCCTTTCTCCCGGTCTGGAATTCAAACGTTACCCAACCTGTGGTGGCACCCACAGTGCCGCCGAGGCGGCGTTTGCGTTGCGGGAACAGTGGCATCAGCAGAACGGTGCGAATGCCGATCTGGCCGACGCCATCGAACGTATCACGGTGACCTTCCCGCCGGGTGGAGACGTTGCGCCCTTTATCCGTAACGCGACAAACGGCGTAGAGGCACGGTTCAGTCTGGAATATGTGATTGCGGCAGCGCTCATCGAAGGGGAATTGAAGCTGGCGCATTTTTCGGAAGCCCCCGTTGAAACCGCCATCGCCGCGCTGGCGAATCGCGTTATACGCCGTGCCGATGAAACCGCGCCACCCGATGAGCTTGACCCGGAGGCACGCTTTCATGAGGTGACACTGCACCTGCGCAACGGCAGCACGTTAATCCAACGCACCACACGTCAGGAAACCTCGGCGCGCCCAACCGATCTGCGTGTCAAGCTGCGCCAAACCCTCGGTTCGTTGACGCACCTCGACAGCGACCAGATTGCAGACCGTTGCACATTACGGCAGAAAGGCGATCTGCACTATTTGCTTGGGCTGCTGTTTTAACAACATATTGATTTTAACAAGATGCTGGCTTTAACGGGATGCGGGCTTTAGCCAGTGATCCAGAAAGCGAAACACCTCTTCCTGCTGTTCCTGATAGAAAACATGTCCCAGTTCAGGCCAAATTTTGGTTTGCAGCTTGCTTTCAGCCTGCTGGGATTGCCACACCTTGTGCATCTTGGCGTAGGCCTCTTCAACCGATTTCGTCGGGAACAGTTTGTCTTTGCCACCGTTAAATAACAGCATCGGCTTCGGTGCCGCGACGCTCGCCACATCAGGGAAATCAAAGCGTGTCGATAACCCCGGATGCAGCATATAGAAAGCCGACTGCCCTCTCAGCACATTGTTACCCGGCGTCATCAGGCCGTCGTAGGTGCCAATCCAGGACACCGCCGCCGTTGCCGCCACCTTGTCAGACAGCGCCGCAAGCTGCCAGGCGCGATAGGCTCCCATCGAAAAACCGACAACGCCGATATGTTGCTTATCGACCTGATCAAGCGAGGCCAGAAAATCCGTCGCCCGTATATCTTCGTAAGCCATCTGCCCCGCAAGCGAACGCCCCAGATTAAAGAAATTGCTCGCCAGCGCCTGTTGCTGTTCATATTTGATCGGCCCGCGTGCGCTCCAGCCTAACGCATCCACTGCCAGCACGACATAGCCCCGTTTCGCCAGTTCATCGCCCACAAAACGGCCGGTGAAAAACTTATCAGCCCACGCCTGTGCAGACGCAAGCTGCTCGTCATTGCCCCACGGCTTGATCATCTTCTCTTTGCCGATATCAAACTTCGCGCCGTGATCGTGCAGCAGGATCACCGCCGGATGCGGCCCTGTGCTTTTTGGCGTCAGGAGTAACGCGTCTACGCGGCTTTCATCAGTCAGATTGAAGGCGATTTTTTCCGCCATATAGCTACCACGATCTTGTTTTTCAATCGCTTGTGGTGCGAAATCTATGGTGGAATCCGGCGTCAAAAGCAGTGAGCGTAGCGTTTTTCTCGCTTGAGATTGCCACTGGCTAAAATCCGTAAAATGCCCGGAAAGCCAGGAATCGGAGTAGGTCATCTGCTGTTTCAACTGCGGATAAAATGAAGGAAGCCCTTCATCCGTCACTGCCTGATTTGTCGCAGATTGAAGAGTCGGGTTCATATCGTTCGCCATCAGTGAAGGACTCGCCAGCAAAGCCGTGAGTAGCCAGACAAAGGTGCGTAAGGCATTAAGATTCATCATCACCTCAAAAACAAAACATCGTTTCTTTTTTGAAGTTTGATTGTAATGGATACCGATAAAAATAAACGGATAGAAGACGTATTCTGCGAAGCGCCCCGAAAAAATAACGCTATACGTTGCAGGAAAATCGGCACGATCGCGATCGTGCCGATGAGAGATTACTTCTTCGGTGCGGTGTAGACACTTTCCCATTTAACAGGAAGCGTCATGCCATCACCCAGGTAAAAGCTGGTATGTGGCGGTTGATTGTATCCCGCATTCTGACCCGCGACTTGTGTCCGATAAGATGTATCGTGCATCAGCGTTGGCATGCGGTATTCTGTTTCTGAAATAGTACTGAAAATCTGGAGTTCACTATTATCATACTTGGGAATAATGAACTCCTCGCGCCAGTCGCCAAACAGATCGGCACTCAGAACCGGCGTCGATTTCGTCCCGTTTATCCACGTCCCTGAATTATAGGTATAGGCACTAAACAGCCGACTCGGGCCAGGCTTAGCTGGCATCCACTTATCAATCACCGCCCGATCCCATGTTTCACGTAATAGGTCGCCGTCCCACCAGATACCAAAATTGATGTGTGATGGTTTCTTATCGGAGATCTGCTCGCCTTTCACGTTGAACAATCCTCCCTGTGAAGACCAGCATTCCACTCCCAAATAAGCGGGATCGATATCCATACAGACACCGCGTCCGTTATCACCACCCGAACCGTTACTGTACCCCCAGAGGATCTCGCCTGTAGCAGCATCATGCATTTCCATCGCGTTCTTGCCGTACTGTTTCGCGCTTTCATGCACCATAAAGACTTGTTTACCTTCACGCGAAGGATCAAGAACGCCAAAATGTAACGCATCACCATGGCCCAGACCTGTCGAATTCAATAGCTTACCGTCGCTACCAATCGTTGCGGCGCCAAAGATGATATCGTCTTTTCCATCGCCATCAGCATCGCCTGTGCGAAAATGATGCGCACCTTGACCATAGGCCGTGTTCAACGTATCACCCGACGTTCCGCTGTCATATGTCCAACGCTGCGTCAGCTTGCCATCACGCCAGTCCCATGCCACTACCACGGCCCGGCCATAATAACCGCGTGAGAACACTGCGCTAGGGCGCTCACCATCCAGATAAGCGACCCCAGCCAGAAAACGGTCAACGCGGTTGCCATAACAATCTCCCCACCCGCATACATCGCCGCGCTCAGGAGAATAATCTACCGTTGCCATTGCTTTCCCGGTTGCGCCATTAAAGACCGTCATATATTCCGGGCCAGTGAGAATACGACCTCTGGTATTACGGTAATCGGCATCACCATTACCGATTACCGTTCCGGTTCCATCTACTGTGCCATCAGCGGTTTTCAGCATGACCTCCGCCTTACCATCGCCATCCAGATCATACACAACGAAATCATTGTAATGGGGGCCTGCTCTGAGGTTTTTCCCTAAATCAATCCGCCACAAGCGGGTTCCATCCTGTTTATAGGCATCGATATAAACGTTACCAGTGTAGCCAGGAAGGGCGTTATCTGTTGCGTTGCTGGGTTCCCACTTGATTAGATATTCGTATTCTTTATCGCCATCCAAATCCCCTACAGAACCATCGTTCACTTTGTAGGTATACACCTCACCGTCAGGCGTAACCCCATCAGCGGGTTTATTTAAAGGAATCGATTGATAACGCTTGCCACTCAATACACCTTTCGCCACATCCGCCGCACCTTCAACGCCATTGATAACGGGACGGATTGAATAAACAGAATCGGCTTTGCCATTAGGATCAATGAAATTGGTGCTGGTGCTCAGTGGGGAAGTATTAACGCGCTGACCATCACGATAAATATTAAAGGCGATATTTTCAGGATCGGTGGCAAATAGCCGCCAGCTTAAGAAGACATAATTTGTTTTCTTGAATGCAAACAAACCACGATCGAGCGCCTCGACCTGCTTGCTTGCAGCATAAGCTTGTGTCGTAAATATTCCTTGCCCGCAAGTCATTAACGTGGCTAAAAAAGCAAAAGAAATCACGTTCAAGCGCGATTTCACGTACGAATGACGTTCCATTTTCTCTCCTTGATTAATATGACTGATATCTTTGATAAAAAAGAAATAACCTCCAAAGTGCGATATCAGGTTAGTTCAATCTAATCTAAGGCAATCATAAAAACAGGATGAAAAATCATTACGTGAATGGCTAATTAGTACGCAAACATGCTGTTATGGGAAAATTCCTAAAAACAAAAAATCCGGCCCACTAAGGGCCGGATTCACACAAGTCAACGCGAGGGAAGTTACTTCTTTTTCGCTTTCGGGTTCGGCAGGTCAGTGATGCTGCCTTCAAAGATTTCAGCGGCCAGGCCAACGGATTCATGCAGCGTTGGGTGCGCATGGATGGTCAGCGCGATGTCTTCCGCATCACAGCCCATTTCGATCGCCAGACCGATTTCGCCTAACAGTTCACCACCGTTAGTACCGACAATCGCCCCACCGATAACACGGTGCGTTTCTTTGTCGAAAATCAGTTTGGTCATACCATCAGCACAGTCAGATGCGATAGCACGGCCAGACGCTGCCCATGGGAAGATCGCGGTTTCGTAGCTGATGCCTTTTTCTTTCGCTTCTTTCTCGGTCAGCCCCACCCATGCCACTTCCGGTTCGGTATAGGCAATAGAAGGAATCACTTTCGGATCGAAATAGTGTTTCTTACCGGAAATGACTTCGGCAGCAACGTGGCCTTCATGCACGCCTTTGTGCGCCAGCATCGGCTGACCGACGATGTCGCCGATAGCGTAGATGTGCGGCACGTTGGTGCGCATTTGCTTATCAACGTGGATGAAACCGCGATCGTCAACTTCTACGCCCGCTTTGCCAGCATCCAGATTTTTACCGTTCGGCACCCGGCCGATAGCCACCAGAACCGCGTCGTAACGCTGTGGTTCGGCTGGCGCTTTTTTACCTTCCATCGTCACATAGATGCCGTCTTCTTTGGCTTCTACCGCCGTCACTTTGGTTTCCAGCATCAGGTTGAACTGCTTGCTGATACGCTTGGTGAAGACCTTAACGACATCTTTGTCAGCAGCCGGAATCACTTGATCGAACATTTCAACCACGTCGATCTGTGAACCCAGAGCATGGTAAACCGTCCCCATTTCCAGGCCGATGATACCGCCGCCCATGACTAACAGACGTCCAGGGACGCTTTTCAGCTCTAGTGCATCGGTAGAATCCCATACGCGCGGGTCATCATGAGGAATGAAAGGCAGTTGGATTGGACGTGAACCCGCAGCGATAATCGCGTTATCGAAGGTAATCGTCGTTTTGCCATTTTCACCGTCAACTTCCAACGTGTTGGCACCGGTGAATTTACCCAGACCGTTAACCACTTTAACTTTACGGCCTTTCGCCATGCCAGCCAGACCACCAGTCAGTTGGGTGATGACTTTTTCTTTCCACAGACGAATTTTATCAATGTCGGTTTTCGGTTCACCGAACACGATACCGTGTTCTGCCAGCGCTTTGGCTTCTTCAATGACTTTAGCAACGTGCAGCAGGGCTTTGGAAGGAATACAACCGACATTCAGACACACCCCACCCAGCGTGGAGTAGCGCTCTACCAGTACGGTTTCCAGACCCAAATCCGCCGCGCGGAATGCAGCAGAGTAACCCGCGGGGCCGGCACCAAGTACCACTACCTGAGCTTTAATTTCAGTACTCATCATGACCTCTTAATTGATTTCCGGCGGGTCTGTGACGTCACACCCGTCATCATTACGATCAGGTGCATTTTTAATAACGCCCTCTTCCACCGGGACGTGTCTTTGCCGCTGTAGTTTACAAAATCGTTAACAATTTTGAAACAACAAGCGACTAACGATTTGTCCTTGATCACTGATTGCTGTAACAAATAGCAGCTTATCAGAAAAAAGCCGGCCGTCAGGCTAATGCCGATCGTTTAAAGATTGAGATACCGGGGGCGACCACGGTGCGAGGTATCCTTGCGGGAACTTCATCACCGTGTTTCCCCCTACATCCACACTTAAGTGAACAGCATTAGGCCGTCAGGCCGGCTTTTCGATTACATCACCAGACGGCGGATGTCAGACAACGTGTTGTTAATGATGGTAATGAAGCGCGCACCATCAGCACCGTCAATGACACGGTGGTCGAAGGACAGAGACATCGGCATCATCAGACGCGGAGTGAACTCTTTACCATTCCAGACCGGTTCCATCGCAGACTTGGACACACCCAGAATAGCGACTTCCGGTGCGTTGACGATCGGCGCAAAGTGCGTAGTCCCGATACCGCCCAGGCTGGAGATGGTGAAGCATCCGCCCTGCATTTCGCCAGCCGTCAACTTACCGTCACGGGCTTTCTTGGAGATCGCCATCAGTTCGCGAGACAGTTCAATGATGCCTTTCTTGTTCACATCTTTGAACACCGGAACCACCAGACCATTCGGGGTATCAACCGCAACACCGATGTTGATGTATTTCTTCAGCGTCAGGCGTTGAGCATCTTCAGACAGCGAACTGTTGAAGCGTGGCATTTGCTCAAGCGCAGCAGCAACGGCTTTCATGATGAAGACAACTGGGGTGATTTTCACGTCCAGTCTGCGCTTCTCCGCTTCCACGTTCTGCTGTTTGCGGAACGCTTCCAGCTCAGTGATGTCGGTTTTATCAAAGTGCGTAACATGCGGGATCACCACCCAGTTACGGCTCAGGTTGGCACCAGAGATTTTCTGGATACGACCCAATTCCACTTCTTCCACTTCACCAAACTTGCTGAAATCGACTTTCGGCCACGGCAGCAGGCCTGGCAGAGAACCACCAGTAGCAGCGGCAGGCGCAGACTCAGCACGTTTCACGGCATCTTTCACGTAAGCCTGAACGTCTTCGCGCAGGATACGGCCTTTACGACCAGACCCCTTCACTTTCGCCAGATTCACGCCGAATTCACGAGCCAGACGACGGATAACCGGCGTGGCGTGAACGTATGCGTCGTTCTCAGCGAATTCGCTCTTGCCTTCCGCTTTCGCAGCCGGTGCAGCAGCAGGTTTCGCCGCTGGAGCCGGTGCCGCTGCGTCTTGCTTGGCAGCCGGAGCTGGAGCAGCAGCAGGTGCCGCGCCTTCCACTTCGAAGACCATGATCAGTGAGCCGGTTTTCACTTTATCACCGGTGCTGATTTTGATTTCTTTAACCGTACCCGCGAATGGTGCTGGCACTTCCATTGAAGCCTTATCGCCTTCAACGGTGATCAGTGATTGTTCAGCCGCGATTTTATCGCCAACTTTCACCATCACTTCAGTGACTTCCACTTCGTCGCCGCCGATATCCGGTACGTTGACGTCTTTCGCACCAGAGGCCGCTGGCGCAGTGGCTGCTGGAACAGCAGCCTGTGCTGGCGCGGCAGCAGGTGCCGCACCCGCCACTTCGAATACCATGATCAGAGAACCGGTAGAAACTTTATCGCCGGTGCTGATTTTGATCTCTTTAACCGTACCCGCGAAAGGTGCCGGGACTTCCATAGAAGCTTTGTCGCCTTCTACGGTGATCAGCGATTGTTCAGCCGCAACGGTGTCGCCTACTTTAACCAGTACTTCGGTGACTTCCACTTCGTCACCGCCGATATCCGGCACGCTCACGTCTTTCGCTGCCGCTGCTGCGGGTGCGGCAGCCGGAGCGGCTTCTTTCTTCTCTTCTGCCTTGGCAGGTGCTGCATCAGCAGCACCGTCGGCGGAATCGAAAATCATGATCAGTTTGCCAGTTTCAACTTTGTCACCGACAGAGACTTTAATCTCTTTCACGACACCCGCCTGCGGAGAAGGGACTTCCATAGAAGCCTTATCACCTTCAACCGTGATCAGCGACTGTTCAGCTTCAACTTTATCGCCAACCTTCACCAGCACTTCGGTGACTTCAACTTCATCTGCACCGATGTCCGGTACGTTGATTTCGATAGCCATGTAATCTTTACCTCTTATGCCAGACGCGGGTTAACTTTATCTGCATCGATGTTGAATTTAGTGATGGCATCAGCAACCACTTTCTTATCGATTTCACCGCGTTTAGCCAGTTCACCCAGAGCCGCAACCACAACGTAAGACGCATCCACTTCAAAGTGGTGACGCAGGTTCTCACGGCTGTCAGAACGACCGAAACCGTCAGTACCCAGTACGCGGTAATCGCTGGCAGGGACGAAGTTACGGATTTGCTCAGCAAACAGCTTCATGTAGTCAGTCGATGCAACCGCTGGCGCGTCGCTCAGTACCTGAGCCACATAAGGAACGCGTGGTGCGTCGGTCGGATGCAGCATGTTCCAACGCTCACAATCCTGGCCATCACGCGCCAGTTCAGTGAAGGAAGTGACGCTGAATACGTCAGAACCCACGCCGTAGTCTTTCGCCAGAATCTGCGCCGCTTCACGTACGTGACGCAGGATAGAGCCTGAACCCAGCAGTTGAACTTTACCTTTGCTACCTTCCACCGTTTCCAGCTTGTAGATACCCTTACGGATACCTTCTTCCGCACCCTGCGGCATCGCAGGCATGTGGTAGTTTTCGTTCAGCGTGGTGATGTAGTAGTAAATGTTTTCCTGCGCTTCACCGTACATACGGTGCAGACCATCATGCATGATCACCGCGACTTCATAGGCGAATGCTGGATCGTAGGAGATACAGTTCGGGATAGTCAGCGACTGAATGTGGCTGTGACCATCTTCGTGTTGCAGACCTTCGCCGTTCAGCGTCGTACGGCCTGAAGTACCACCGATCAGGAAGCCACGCGCCTGTTGGTCACCCGCTGCCCAGCACAGGTCGCCGATACGTTGGAAACCAAACATGGAGTAGTAGATGTAGAACGGGATCATTGGCAGGTTGTTGGTGCTGTAAGACGTTGCCGCCGCCAGCCAGGAAGACCCTGCGCCCAACTCGTTGATACCTTCCTGCAGAATCTGACCTTTCTGGTCTTCTTTATAGTAAGCAACCTGCTCACGGTCCTGCGGGGTGTACTGCTGGCCTTTCGGGCTATAAATACCGATCTGGCGGAACAGACCTTCCATACCAAAGGTACGCGCTTCGTCAGCGATGATAGGAACCAGACGATCTTTGATCGATTGGTTCTTCAACATCACGTTCAGAGCACGAACAAACGCGATAGTGGTAGAGATTTCTTTGTTCTGCTCTTCCAGCAGGGTGCTGAAATCTTCCAGCGTTGGCAGTTCCAGCTTCTCATCAAAGTTTGGTTGACGAGACGGTAGGTAGCCACCCAGCGCCTGACGACGCTCGTGCAGGTATTTGTATTCAGCAGAATCTTTATCGAACGTGATGTATGGCAGTTTTTCGATGTCGGCATCCGACACAGGCACGTTGAAGCGGTCACGGAAGTAACGCACGCCATCCATGTTAACTTTCTTAACCTGGTGAGCAATGTTCTTACCTTCAGCCGCATCGCCCATACCATAACCTTTAATGGTATGCGCCAGAATAACGGTCGGTTTGCCTTTGGTATCCTGCGCTTTTTTCAGTGCAGCATAGACTTTCTTCGGATCGTGACCACCACGGTTCAGAGACCAAATCTGATCGTCGCTCCAGTCTTTAACCAGTTCAGCCGTTTCTGGGTATTTGCCGAAGAAGTGCTCACGCACATAGGCACCGTTCTTGGATTTGAACGTCTGATAGTCGCCGTCAACGGTTTCGTTCATCAATTGGATCAGTTTACCGCTGGTATCTTTACGCAGCAGTTCGTCCCAACGGTCGCCCCACATGACTTTAATCACATCCCAGCCAGCGCCGCTGAAGATACCTTCCAGCTCGTTGATAATCTTACCATTACCCGTAACCGGACCATCCAAACGTTGCAGGTTACAGTTGATAACAAATACCAGGTTGTCCAGCTTCTCACGGGTCGCGATGGTAATCGCGCCTTTAGATTCTGGCTCGTCCATTTCACCGTCGCCCAGGAAGGCATAAACGGTTTGCTTAGAGGTATCTTTCAGACCACGGTTTTCCAGATACTTCAGGAATTTAGCCTGATAGATGGCACCAATCGGGCCCAGCCCCATAGAAACGGTCGGGAACTGCCAGAAGTCCGGCATCAGTTTCGGGTGCGGATAAGAAGACAGACCGTTGCCGTGAACTTCCTGACGGAAGTTGTTCATCTGATCTTCAGTCAGACGACCTTCAAGGAAGGCACGAGCGTAAACGCCCGGAGAAATGTGGCCCTGGAAGTAAACCAGATCGCCGCCGTCCTGCGCAGTGCGAGCGCGGAAGAAGTGGTTAAAGCACACTTCATAGAAAGTGGCGGAAGACTGGAAAGAAGCCATGTGGCCGCCCAGATCCAGATCTTTTTTCGAAGCACGCAGTACCGTCATGATCGCGTTCCAGCGGATTGCTGAGCGAATACGACGTTCCAGATCCAGATTACCAGGGTATTCCGGCTCGTCTTCCACTGCGATGGTGTTGATGTATTGATGCGCAGCCGTACCAGCAGCCACGCTGACACCGCCTTTACGCGCTTCACTCAGAACCTGATCAATCAGGAACTGGGCGCGTTCAACACCCTCTTCACGGATGACCGATTCGATCGCCTGCAGCCAGTCGCGGGTTTCGATCGGATCCACGTCATTATTTAAACGATCTGACATGGTTATTCCTTATCTTCTCTAATAAGTTAGTTTGTTGGAGCCTGTCTTCCTGCATTCTGCCCAGACCTACTTCCTAAGCAAAACACATGAAGACAGGCTCATCGTCGTGATTACCGCATTCAGAACACCAAAAATACGGGTGCTCAGTCCTTGCGTTGCTGGAGCCGACGCAGCGATCTCTCGCGTCGACTATGTTCCCGGTTAAGATCCAGCAATACTTCCTCAATAAACGCCAGATGACGGTGTGATGCTTCGCGCGCCTTCTCTGGCTCACGGGCAACAATCGCCTCAAAAATGCTGGCGCGATGAATGCTCACCTGAGCCAACACTTCGCGGCTCAAATAAAGCAACTCAAAATTCTGCCTCACGTTTTGTTCAAGCATCGGCCCCATACAGCGTACCAAATGCAGCAACACCACATTATGCGTGGCTTCTGTGACAGCAACCTGATACTGCATGACGGCTTCCGACTCGGCGTTCAGATCGCCCGCTTCCCTCGCCTTCTCAATCACGGCATGGCAATCCCGGATACGTTGCAGATCAGACTCTGTGCCACGCAACGCAGCGTAGTAGGCAGCAATGCCTTCCAGCGCATGACGCGTTTCCAGAAGATCGAACTGTGATTCGGGATGTGTGCTCAGTAATTCTGCCAGCGGATCGCTGACGCTTTGCCATAGATTAGCTTGAACGAAGGTACCACCACCCTGACGGCGCAAAAGGAGACCTTTGGCTTCCAGGCGTTGAATGGCTTCTCTCAGAGAAGGGCGGGAAACATCGAACTGTTTTGCCAGTTCGCGCTCCGGTGGGAGCTTCTCGCCGGGGCGCAAGGTTCCCTCAAGGATCAGAAACTCTAGCTGCTGCTCAATCACATCTGACAGTTTGGGCTGACGGATCTTGCTGTATGCCATAGTGAATTCTTCTCTGCGAATGGCGCGGAGTCAATTGGTAATACCAATTTAAAAAACGTGACGCTAAAGTAACAAAGTATTCACCTTCTGTCCATAAGGACCTTGAGCTAAATCACCAATCCCACCAGATTTTAACAAATGCACGAGAAACCTGCGGCAAAGTGATAGCCCGCCTGTGGTATGACCATTAATCCCCTCTGTCTATATTTTAACTTTTTTGAAACGTAAAGCAGGCATTGCTGAACCGTTTAAATGCACAAATAATGAATTTTTATTCAAAAAATAATCCTTTTTATTCGCAATAAAAAAGTATGGCAATCCGTAGTTGCACACCGTGGTAATCACTATTTTAGCGTTGGGATAAAAGAGCAATAAAAAGGAGTAACCCCAAGGGAGTATCACATTCCAGTTCCCCTTGGCGGGTTTCTGGTAGTGAGAGTCTTAATAAATGAGAAGGGAAAACTTTGATGTCACAATAGTTTTTGATTATCAAACGATAAGAAATCAGTGCAATTTTGCGTGCTTACCACTATTCTCTGGCAAACGGTAGCGATTTTCTTATTTTAAGAACCACTACTCCGTAAAAATAAAATTACACAAACGTACAGTAAATAATACGCGTGTTCGTTCACACCGTGTTTTTTACTTGCACTGGCAGAGGGTTAAATTTGATGGATAATCAACAAACGGACGGCACGCTAAAACGCGGTTTGAAAAACCGTCACATTCAGTTGATTGCCTTGGGTGGCGCGGTAGGTACTGGCCTCTTTCTTGGTATTGCGCAAACAATCAAAATGGCTGGGCCATCGGTCCTGTTAGGCTATGCGATTGGCGGTTTGATCGCGTTTCTCATTATGCGCCAGTTGGGCGAAATGGTCGTTGAAGAGCCGGTAGCCGGATCGTTCAGCCACTTTGCTTATAAATACTGGGGCGATTTCGCTGGCTTCGCATCGGGATGGAACTACTGGGTGCTGTATGTTCTGGTCGCCATGGCCGAACTCAGCGCTGTCGGGATTTACGTTCAGTATTGGTGGCCCGACATCCCAACCTGGGTATCCGCTGCCGTGTTCTTCCTGCTGATTAACGCCATCAATCTAGCGAACGTCAAAGTCTACGGTGAGATGGAATTCTGGTTTGCCATCATCAAAGTCGCGGCAATTATTGGCATGATCGTCTTCGGTGGCTGGCTGCTGCTCAGCGGTACAGGCGGGCCGGAAGCCACCGTCACCAACCTGTGGGCGCAGGGCGGTTTCTTCCCGAATGGTGTACTTGGTTTGGTGATGGCGATGGCCGTTATCATGTTCTCATTTGGCGGTCTGGAACTGGTGGGAATTACCGCCGCAGAAGCGGATGAGCCAGAGAAAAGTATTCCACGCGCGACCAATCAGGTTATCTACCGCATCCTGATTTTCTACATCGGTTCACTCGCTATCCTGCTGTCACTTTACCCATGGGGCAAAGTCGTGGAAGGCGGTAGCCCGTTCGTCATGATCTTCCATGAACTGAACAGTAACGTCGTGGCTACGGTGTTGAACATCGTGGTACTGACCGCAGCGCTATCGGTTTATAACAGTTGCGTCTATTGTAATAGCCGCATGCTGTTCGGTCTGGCAAAGCAGGGGAATGGGCCGAAAGTACTGGAAACCGTCGATCGCCGTGGCGTACCGGTTGTCGCTATTGGTATCTCCGCGCTGGCAACCGCGCTGTGCGTACTGATCAACTACCTCATTCCCGGCAAAGCATTCGAACTGTTGATGGCGCTGGTCGTGTCGGCACTTGTGATTAACTGGGCGATGATCAGTCTGGCGCATCTGAAGTTCCGTGCACAAAAGGATAAAGAAGGTACGGCGACCAAGTTTAAAGCGCTGCTTTATCCGCTGGGTAATTACATCTGCCTGCTGTTCCTTGCCGGTATACTGGTCATCATGTTCCTGACGCCGGGCATTCAGATTTCCGTCATGCTGATTCCGGTTTGGCTGATTATTCTGGCTGCGGGCTACTTGATCAAAAAGAAAAATCAGGCGAAGTAACACATTTCCACATTCACCGCCTTCGTTTTCATGGCCGACGCGTGTCGGCCATTTTCATATCTGGCTAACAGTGGAAAATCAAACCAGCGCACCGTATATCGTCAGGAGTGCGACCACCACCACCAGCACTAACGTCACCTTTTTCGCCAGCGTCACAGCCGCTTTCGGCGTTTCTACCGGCTCAATGTGAGATTCACGCGCCAGAGAAAATTGTGCCAACTGAGTCAACACCCAGTATGGCGAGCTGCGGGAATCCACCAGTGAGGCGAACCAGGCGGGCAGCGCTTTTTCGCCGTGCCCCAGCAACGCGTAAGCGGCACCGACCAAACGAGCGGGGATCCAGTCAAGCCAATGCAGCAAGCGATCAACGCCAGACTGCGCGCGCTCCAGCGGCGTATGGTGACGGGCAAGCCAGGTTTGTCTGGCGCGTAAAAACGCATACCCCATCAGCGCAATCGGCCCGTATGGCCCGGCAGCGATAAACCAGAACAGAGGAGCCAAATAAAAGCGGAAATTTATCCACAGCAGCGCGTTTTGCAGCTCTTTCAACTGCTCGCTTTCGCCCGTACCAACGGGCAGACCGTGAATTAACGCCAGCTCTGCCGCCATTTCTCGACGAGCATCCGCCTCACCGCGCTGCGCCGCCTGCAAATAACGCCGATAGTGTTGACGAATTTCTCCCGCACCAACACACATCAGGCTGATCACAATCCACAACAAAAGAGAAAGTAGTCCGAACAGAATGCCGCTCGTTAGCCACAACAGGCCAGCCACGATGCCCATGCTGCACAGCGTCAGAAACAGCGTTTGAAATAAAGACGGGGATGGGACGTGCCGGAATATAACCTCAAGCCGGTGATCAATCTGCCAGTGCTCTCCCTGTTTGAACAAGCGCTCCCACGCCAGCGTAAGCAACAGTGTAAACAGCGTCATTACTCCATACTCCCTTTTTGCTCTGTCCAGTTTTCTTGTAGCAGACGATGATAGCCGTCCCAGTCAAATGCCGGGCCGGGATCGGTTTTTCTGCCCGGAGCGATATCACTGTGTCCGGTAATGCGCGACGGCGTGATGGGATAGGCCTGCATTAATAAGAGGGTGATCGCCGCCAGAGCATGATATTGCTCTGTGGTAAAAGGCAATGTGTCCGTCCCTTCCAGCTCGATGCCAATGGAAAAATCATTACAGCGTTCACGCCCTTCAAACACTGAAACGCCAGCATGCCAGGCGCGCTGATCGAAAGACACATACTGCGTGATGTGTCCATCGCGGCGGATCAGGCAGTGTGCCGCGACGCGTAAATGAGAAATATCGGCGAAATAAGGATGCGCCGTGGGATCCAAGGTCGCCGTAAACAGTTGGTCAATATACGGGCCGCCAAACTCGCCGGGCGGCAAACTGATATTATGGATGACCAGTAAGGAAGGAATCTCATTATTCGGGCGGCCATCAAAATGCGGTGAAGGCGTACGTGTAATGTCGGATAACCAGCCATTTTCCAAAAGCATCGGCGATAACCTCGTATCGTTTGTCGGCGGCATCAGGCGAAAAATCAACTTAGAGAGTCAAAGCTCATTTCTGGCATAAAAACCATGGTAGCTAAAAACCCTAGTATCCAAGATACCATGTTTCACGCCATCCTATCTATTCAACCGAATATCAATCGATTTTGCCGTTCGTTTTGTGATGTTCCCACCGCTTTCCTATCCGCATTCATTCTCAACCCCCTCTTTGACCAAATGCGATCCAAACATAAAAACGTGATTCACATCACACTATAAATGTAATAGAGCAATAATAGGCAATCGTTTTCGTGCATTGAGTCTATTTTCACTTAAAATGCACGGCAAAATTATCTTCTGATTTTTTTAGATATTACAAAAACTTATTCCACGGTCTTACGCACGACGCAAATGACGTCTAACACGATGGTACTTAAGATGAAAAAAACTTTCTCCGCAGGCGCCTTACTCGCACTGTCATGCTCACTGCCAGCCCTTGCCGACAGCAACAAAGCCGAGTACCTCTCCGACTGGTGGCACCAGAGCGTTAACGTCGTCGGCAGCGCGCACACGCGTTTTGGCCCGCAGTTGAGCAGCACAACCTATCTGGAATATGAGGCATTTGCGCGTAAAGACTGGTTCGATTTCTACGGCTACGCCGATGCACCCAAGTTTTTTGGTGGCGATCCTGACAGCCGCGGCATTTGGGACAAAGGCTCTCCGCTGTTTGTCGAGATCGAACCCCGCTTCTCCATCGATAAACTGACGGGAGCCGATCTGAGCGTTGGTCCGTTTAAAGAATGGTACATCGCCAATAACGTGATTTACGATCAGGGCCGCAACAGTGGTTCACGTCAAAGCACTTGGTACATGGGCTTAGGCACCGACATTGATACTGGCACCGACCTGTCTCTCTCTGTGAACGGTTATGCCAAATACCAATGGCAGAACTACGGTGCGGCTAACGAAAATGAATGGGACGGCTACCGCGTAAAAGTGAAATACTCTTACCCGCTGGGTTCTGCACTGGGTGGCAACATTTCGTATATCAGCTTCACCAATTTCGATTTTGGTTCAGAACTGCGTGATAAATCGAATGCAAGTCGTACCAACAACGCCATTGCCTCCAGCCATATTCTGGCACTGGGCTACGACCACTGGCATTACTCCTTTGTCGCACGTTATTTCCATAATGGCGGGCAATGGGCTGATGGCACAGAACTCAATTTCGGCAAAGGTCCGTTCGAAGTGAAATCCACCGGTTGGGGCTACTATCTGGTCGTCGGCTACAACTTCTAAAATCATGTCCCCTTCTGGCGATGATGAATGCTCGCCGGAAGGGTAATACAATTAACATTATGAATTTAAACAATTATTCATTCTGGATGTCCTGATATAAACAAGGTAGCATAGACCTCCGAATCCCCCTTCGGAGTTTTGTCATGTCAACGCGTCGCTACAGTCAGGAACAACGCCAAAAAACCTTGCTCGCTCGAATTGCACAAGATATCCCCGCCAGCGTGCAACTGGCCTTGCGTGAAGATCTGGGTGGCATTGTCGATGCTAATCAAGATATTACCGCGCTTCTGTTACCCGACAACGAAACCGTTAGCGCACGCATTATCACGCGTGAAGCGGGAGTATTTTGCGGGGCGCGCTGGCTTGAGGAAGTCTTTACTCAACTGGGCACAACGACAACCATTGTCTGGCATGTCTCCGATGGCGATGCCATCGTCCCTAACCAGCCGCTATGCGATATCACAGGGCCAGCTAAGCAGCTTCTGACGGGCGAACGCACGGCACTGAATTTTCTGCAAACGCTGTCTGGCGTCGCGACTGAAGTCAGCCGCTATGTCGCAGTATTGCAGGGAACACGCACCCGCCTGCTGGATACGCGTAAAACAGTGCCAGGCCTGAGAACCGCGCTGAAATACGCCGTATCCTGCGGCGGCGGCGACAATCATCGTCTCGGTTTATCCGATGCTTTCCTGATCAAGGAAAACCATATCATCGCCGCAGGCTCCATCAAAAATGCAGTAGAAAAAGCGCAGTCTTTACGTAGTGATGTTCCGGTTGAAGTAGAAGTCGAATCGCTGGACGAATTACAGCAGGCGCTAGACGCTGACGCAGATATCATCATGCTTGATAATTTTAGTCTGGATAACATCCGGGAAGCGGTTAACCTCACCCAAGGCCGTGCGCTGCTGGAAATATCCGGCAATGTCACCCTCGACACACTGCGTGGCTATGCGGAAACCGGCGTGGACTATATCTCGGTGGGCGCCTTGACCAAGCATGTGCAGGCGCTGGATTTATCCATGCGCTTTATCTAATCGTTCTTTTTACCGACGAGGTGCCTTCTCGCACCTCGTTCTCGCCATTGACTCTCATACTCTCCATTCCATCGCAACAAAACGAACTCGCACCCGCCGCCTACCCTGACAAAATGAAAATTGCGCACCTGCCCGCAAAAATTTCTCAATCCGCTGCAAATTCCTAAAAACATGTCGTAGCGCTTTCCTATTTTGATTTCCTCCACTCGTCAGCCGTTACGTCTTTTTCTATGCTGCCGACTATTCGTATGACGGTGTGCGCCACAAAATTGATATGCAACAACAGGGAAATCAACATGACAAAACAACAAGGATTCACACTGATAGAGCTAATGATCGTCATTGCGATCGTCGCCATCCTCAGCGCCATTGGCATACCGGCCTATCAAGGCTATCTGCAAAAAGCGGCGCTGACGGACATGCTACAAACCATGGTGTCTTATAAAACGCCAGTCGATCTCTGTGGTCTGGAAAATGCCGCTTTTACGGCCTGCAATGCGGGTAATCAGGGAATTCCGGGCAGCAAATCCTCACGCTATGTTAGCACCGTTAGCGTCACCCAAGGGGTAATTACGCTAACCGGACAATCCACGCTACAAGGGCTGCGCGTTATTCTAACCCCAACATGGGATAGCGAAACTGGCGCTTCACGCTGGACAAAAAACTGCGCCACAGACGACAACACAGAGAGCCTGCAATCCGCCTGTCAGGACGTTTTCCGCTTCGATAACACGGCAGGTTAATCATGACTGACTCATTCTTCTCCTCCGAGCATACACTCAGTGAGTTACAGACGCTGTGCCGACGTTACCAGGCATTACTGCTTAATCTCGATGAACAAACGCTGTCGGTTGCCGTCACGACACCGCCTTCTGAGGAGATGATTGCCGCGCTGCGTTTTGCCAGCAACCGCCGGATTATGGTGGAACAATGGCCACAAGCCAGAATGGAACAACAGCTAAACCCGGTGAACACCGTTGCCGAGCCAGCAGAAACTTATCACACCAGCACTCACCACAACAGCAGCACCCAGCAGGATCATGACGACGACTCTCCTGTCGCACAGTTTATCCATCAAACGTTGCGCCTCGCCGTTCAGCGCCGTGCTTCTGATATCCACTTTGAACCGTTGCTAGACAGCTATCGCGTGCGGTTACGTATTGACGGCGTACTACAGGCAATATCCGCCCCGCCCCCCGAACTGACCAACCGGGTTACCGCGCGGCTGAAAATCATGGGCAAGCTGAACATCGCCGAACGGAGATTGCCGCAAGACGGTCAATTCAGTCTGATGCTGGATCAACAAGCTTACTCATTGCGCATCGCAACGCTCCCCGTACAGCAGGGAGAAAAAGTCGTGCTGCGTATTTTACAAACTCACCAGCAGGATCTGGCATTGGATAAGATCGGGCTTAGCGCAAAGGCATTACAGCACGTTATTAACATGCTGAGCGCATCACAGGGAATGCTGCTCGTCACTGGTCCAACGGGCAGTGGAAAAACCGTCACGCTTTACAGCGCAATACGCTGGCTAAACGAGTGCAGCCGCAATATCTGTAGCGTAGAAGATCCGGTCGAAATCCCCTTGCAGGGCATTAACCAAACAGCGATCAATCCCAAAGCCGAACTGGGATTTGGCCGAGTTTTACGTGCGCTGCTGCGACAGGATCCAGACGTCATTATGATTGGTGAAATACGCGATGCCGAAACCGCAGAAATTGCGGTAAAAGCCGCACAAACCGGCCATCTGGTTATGTCCACGCTGCATACGAACTCGGCCGTAGAAACACTGACCCGCCTCAGCCATTTGGGTATCCCCGGTTATCTGTTAGCTGCGGCGCTCAAACTCATCATCGCACAACGCCTTGTACGCCGGTTATGCCCACACTGTAAAACACCGGGAGAACCGTTACTTTCGCTACCCGACGATGTGTGGCAAGGGACACTACATCATTGGCACGCCTGTGGCTGTAGCCACTGTTTCTCTGGCTACTATGGTCGCGTCGCGCTCTACGAATTACTGCCCATCACACCGGATTTTCAGGCAGTGTTAGCGGGCAATACCAGCGCGGGAGAATTATCGGCACTGTCACGATATTCAGGCTTCCCTACGCTATTGAACGCTGGGCTTGAATTAGTCAACGAGGGCCAGACCTCACTGGCAGAAGTCTATCGCGTCGTGGGTGATGAGCGTTCGATGAATCAGGAGGCATAATGAAGCGAGAGCGCTTATATCACTGGCAGGCCATCACCTCCGAGGGGGAATTTGCCGACGGAGAGCTTATCAGCACACACCGCCAGCACGTCTACGCCAGCCTGATTGCTCAAGGCCACCAGCCACTCATCGTAAAAACAGGCCAATATTTGTCGTTCCGCTATTGGAAACGCGAGCAACTCGGCGAGTTAATCAAACAGCTTGCCGCATTGCTACAAGCCGGATTGCCTTTGTTGGAAGCATTAAAACTGGTGTCGGAACAGCATGCGCGCCCCGGCTGGCGCTGCGTATTACGGGACGTTCGTACCCATGTAGCTCAGGGACGTTCGCTGTCTGAGGCATTACACGAATATCCTCATGCCTTTCCCGTTCTGTATCGCGCCCTCATTGCCGTCGGTGAATTAACCGGGAAGCTCGACGCCTGCTGCCTACAGTTAGCCCAGCAGCAGGAAAAACAGTCCAGACTACAACAGAAAGTCATCAAGGCGCTGCGCTATCCCTGCTTGGTTCTGGCGATCGCCATGTTGGTCAGCATGATGATGTTGATGCTGGTTTTGCCCGAATTCGCAACACTCTACTCTTCGTTCAATACGCCGTTGCCATGGTTTACCCGACAGTTGCTTTATCTGGCAGATAGCATCGCTGACTACGGACTCCCTGGATTAGCGCTACTCAGTTGCCTGCTATTAGGTTACGCCCGCTTGAGGCAGAAAAAGCTATTATGGAAAACCAGAGAACAGGAATGGCTGCTGAAGCTCCCCGTTGTCTCCAGCCTGTTACGCGGTAAATCACTGAGCCAGATATTTAATATTCTGGCGATGACACAGCATGCGGGTCTGACACTCCCTGAAGGGCTGGAAGCCGCCGCGACGATCCGTCATCCACTTTATCAGGACGCCATTCAACAGATACAGACGCAACTGCACGAGGGGTTGTCGCTATACCATGCCACACAGCATTACGCCACGCTGTTCCCCGCCCCCTGCCCGCAGTTGATTCGCGTGGGGGAAGAAACGGGTGCGCTGGATGCGATCTTTACACAGCTAGCAGAGTGGCATGAAGGGCAGGTACAGCAGCAGGCCGAGATGCTCACACAAACGCTGGAACCGCTATTGATGATGGTCGTTGGGGGAATGGTCGGGGCGCTGGTGATTGGCATGTATTTGCCTATCTTCCAACTAGGGAACGTATTGGCCGGAGCCTGAACCGACCAATACAGCCCAAAAACAGCGATAAGCTACCACTGTATGCACCATCCTTCACAGCAGAAAGACGGCACACCGCCCAGCATGACGAAATCGGCTTATCATTGGCACGCCAGACCAGTTGCCTCCGGTATGAAGGAAGGTGAATTGACGTTCCAGTTCAACATCGGAGCGACTTTTCAGCGTCGAACGCTTTGGCCAGATGAGAACGTCTTTAAAGCCTAACTTTACATCTTCTTCAATACGCATGGGGTTCGAACTCCTGGTTAGTGACAGCGAAACATTCAGCGTCGTTATTAAACATATTCGTTACTGAACATATTCATTGCTGAAAAACAATGCCCTTTACCAGTGACGTAATCATAAGCAGGAATAATCCTGCGGCAAGACTGCGATTTTCACTTTATTTGGGATAAAATCAGAGAAATTTACCTATCACCCAACAACGTGGTAGCGTGAAGCACAGTGCGATTTAGGCCTGATTGACTTCAGGGGAACGGGAAGGTACTCCTTCACCCTTGAAAATGGTAGGAATGTTAACTGTTCAACACGGGTGCAATGACATACATCGTAGCCTTAACGGGCGGTATCGGCAGCGGGAAAAGCACCGTAGCCGATGAATTTGCCAAATTAGGAACCACTATCGTTGACGCGGATATCATCGCACGACAGGTAGTCGAACCTGGGAAACCCGCGCTGGATGCCATCAGGATCCGGTTTGGCGACGCTATACTCAATACCGATGGTTCATTGAACCGTGCCGCACTACGCCAACGAATTTTTTCCTCGCCAGAGGAAAAACAATGGCTGAATCATTTACTCCATCCGTTAATCCATCAGGAAACACTGGCTCAGTTTCAGGCTGCATCCGCACCGTACATTCTGTGGGTCGTTCCTTTGCTGGTGGAGAACAGTTTACAGCAGCGAGCACAGCGTATTCTGGTCGTTGATGTAGACAAAGAGACACAGCTTGCACGCACACTGGCCCGCGATGGCATCAGTCGGCAGCAAGCAGAAAACATACTGGCAGCACAGGCTACCCGAGAACAGCGCCTGGCTTATGCCGATGATATTATTGATAACAGTCGATGCCAAAACGAGCTAGCTCCACAGATTGCGGAATTACACCGTCATTATCTGGAGCTTGCCGCCCATGCAATCGACAGGATGACTAAGAATGAGTGACGCTTCCTCAACCATTTTATTTGAATACCCGCTGAACGAAAAAACACGTACCTGGCTGCGCATCGAATCATTATTGCAGCAGTTGCACCAAAACCACTCCCTGACCGACATGGGAAGCGCCCTGACATTTTTTCGTGCCATCGCCGAACTGCTTGATGTGTTAGAGCGTGGCGATGTGCGTACCGAGTTGCTGAAAGAGCTAGAGCGTCAACAACAAAAACTGCTGCAATGGAGTGATGTGCCGGGTGTTGACATGGAACGCATACACTCACTGCGCCGTCAGTTAAAAGATCTGGCCGGCACCTTAATGGCGGCTCCCCGGATGGGGCAGTTTTTACGGGAAGATCGCCTGATCGGCATGGTGCGCCAACGGCTCGGCATTCCCGGCGGGTGTTGTAGTTTCGACTTACCAACTCTGCATAGCTGGCTGCATCAACCTCAGGAACTACGCGAGAAACTGGTTTCCGGCTGGCTTAGCTCTCTATCGCCACTCAAACAAGCACTGGATATGATCCTGGAACTGATCCGCCACTCCGGTACATTCCGCCCGCAAACCAGTCTGAATGGTTTCTTTCAGGACAATGCCTCTGATGCTGACCTGCTACGTTTGCGTCTTGAACAGGCACATCAGCTCTATCCACAAATATCCGGCCATAAAACGCGCTATGCTATCCGTTTTCTGCCATTAGATAGCGAGAACGGCCATATTCCTCCTCGCTTAGCGTTTGATCTGGCCTGTTGCTAAACAGCCTGAGCAAACAAGAACACATTAAGCAGTAAGTAGAGTGAAAAGAGTGTTATGACGACAGAAATTACCACGGTAAAGTGCCCAACTTGCAAGCAGACAGTCATTTGGGAAGCAGCCAGCATCTATCGCCCATTTTGCAGCAAGCGTTGTCAGCTTATCGATCTGGGTGAATGGGCTGATGAAGAAAAACGCATTCCAAGTGATGATATCGTTTCTGATAGTGAAGACTGGAGCGAAACGCGATAACCACCACGTTTCGCTATAACAATGTGCGGGCAGGTATAGATTAAAGCGATTTCAGCCAGCGGATCATTTCCACATTCGCTGGCGGAAACTCCTCCTCATGTAATGCTTCTACACTCACCCAGCGCGATGCCTGACCTTCCCGACCATAGGGTTCCCCTTGCCAGCTTTCAACCAGAAAGAAATGAAGCGTGATGACCCTTTCCGGTGTAGAAAACGTTTTAGTATTTAGTGGCTGTGGCGCGGTAGCTTCGATGCCCGTTTCCTCGCGCAGTTCGCGAATCAGCCCCTCTTCAGGTGTTTCACCCTCTTCAATTTTTCCGCCGGGAAATTCCCACATTCCTGCCATATGGACGCCATCAGGACGACGAGCAATGAAATATTGCTGCTCTGTATTACGAATGATTCCCACCGCAACGGATAGCTGTTTTTGTGTCATGACACTTCCTATCAGGTTCTTCTCAAGTACAAGGGCGGTCAACGACCGCCCTTGTACTTATCACATGTTAATCACTGGCTTCAGCAGTCAGTTATTTCTGTAAGCGGCCATGGCACTGCTTATATTTCTTGCCTGAACCACATGGGCAAGGATCGTTACGCCCAATTTTACGCTCAGCCTGAGCCGATGAACCGGTATTCAGGCTATCTTCTTCCTGATGACTCAACCGTTGCTGCTGCGCCAAACGTTCGGCTTCTTCACGACGTTGCTGCTCCAGCGCTTCAATCTCTTCCGGCATCCTCACCTGGACTTTGCTCAGCGTGCTGATCACTTCATATTTCAGTGACTCCAGCATCGCGGCAAACATAGAGAACGACTCGCGCTTATATTCCTGCTTCGGATCTTTCTGTGCGTAGCCGCGCAAATGGATGCCCTGACGCAGGTAATCCATTGCCGCCAGATGCTCTTTCCACAAAGAATCCAGTGTCTGTAACATCACGCCTTTTTCAAAGTTGCGCATGACCTCACTGCCAACCACCTCTTCTTTACGCTGATAAATTTCAATCGCCTGCTGGAAAATACGCTCACGCAGCGTTTCTTCATGCAGTTCAGGCTCTTTATCCAGCCACGCTTTGATCGGCATATCCAGATCGAAATCGTTCTTGAGGCGCTGTTCCAGACCTTCCGTATCCCACATTTCTTCCAGAGACTCTGGCGGAATATAGCTGTCGATAGTCGCTTTAAACACATCCTCGCGAATACTGGTGATGGTTTCGCTGATATCAGACACGTCGAGCAGTTCGTTACGTTGAGTATAGATCGCGCGACGCTGGTCGTTCGCCACATCATCGTATTCCAGCAGTTGCTTACGAATATCAAAGTTACGGCTTTCCACTTTGCGCTGAGCGTTAGCAATCGCTTTGGTGACCCACGGGTGCTCTATGGCTTCACCCGGTTTCATACCCAGTTTACGCATCATATTGGAAACACGATCGGAGGCGAAAATACGCATCAGCGCATCTTCCATCGACAAATAGAAGCGTGATGACCCTGCATCCCCCTGACGACCGGAACGGCCACGTAGTTGGTTATCGATACGACGAGACTCATGGCGCTCCGTACCGATAATATGCAAACCACCCGCCGCCAATACCGCATCGTGGCGCACTTTCCAGGCCGCTTTGACTTCTGCAATTTGCGCGTCATCCGGGTTTTCCAGCAGCGCCACTTCCGACTGCCAGCTCCCGCCCAGCACGATATCCGTACCACGACCGGCCATGTTGGTCGCGATAGTAACCGCCCCCGACTGACCAGCCTGAGCAACGATATCGGCTTCCATGGCATGGAATTTCGCATTCAACACGTTATGCTTGATACCCGCTTTTTCCAGCGCATGAGAAACCACTTCCGATTTCTCGATGGAGATCGTACCGACCAGAATCGGCTGGCCTTTTGCGGAACGATCTTTGATATCTTCAATGATGGCATCGATTTTTTCCTGCTCGGTCATGTAGACCAAATCAGGCAAGTCCTTACGAATCATCGGACGGTTGGTTGGCACCACAATCGTATCCAGCTTATAGATCGAGCTGAACTCGAACGCTTCGGTATCTGCCGTACCAGTCATACCTGCCAATTTTTCATACAGGCGGAAATAGTTCTGGAAGGTAATGGAAGCCAGCGTCTGGTTTTCATTCTGAATGGCCACCTTCTCTTTCGCTTCCACCGCCTGATGCAGCCCATCAGACCAGCGACGACCCTGCATGGTACGCCCCGTGTGTTCATCAACGATGATCACTTCACCGTCTTTCACGATGTAATCGACGTCACGAGTAAACAGCACATGCGCGCGCAACGCGGCGGTCACATGGTGCATCAGCATAATGTTCGTCGGAGAGTACAGTGACTCCCCCTCTTCCATAATGCCTTCTTTCACCAACAGTTCTTCTACCAGAACCAGGCCACGCTCGGTGAGGTTAATCTGACGCGCTTTCTCATCAACAGAGAAATGGCCTTCGCCGTGGAAGGTATCTGAATCTTCTTTCTCCTGACGGATCAGGTGAGGAATGATTTTATTGACGCTGATATATAGCTCAGAGCTATCTTCAGCCGGGCCGGAAATAATCAGCGGCGTACGGGCTTCATCGATCAGAATGGAGTCAACCTCATCCACCAGCGCGTAGTACAATTTACGCTGTACGCGCTCTTCGGGGCTGAACGCCATGTTGTCACGCAGGTAGTCAAACCCGTATTCGTTATTAGTCCCGTAGGTGATGTCTGCGGCATAGGCTTCGCGCTTCGCCGGAGCAGGCATGCCCGGCAGGTTGATACCAACGCTCAGGCCAAGGAATTCAAACAACGGACGGTTATTTTCGGCGTCACGCTGTGCCAGATAGTCGTTCACCGTCACTACGTGTACACCGCGCCCCGTCAGCGCATTCAGATACGCTGGCAACGTTGCCGTTAAGGTTTTACCTTCACCGGTACGCATCTCTGCGATACAGCGCTCGTTCAGTACCATACCGCCGATAAGCTGCACATCGAAGTGACGCATGCCAAATACACGCTTACTGGATTCACGAACTACCGCGAAGGCCTCCGGCAACAGCTTCTCCAGCGTCTCACCTTTCTCCAGACGGGCACGGAACTCCTGCGTTTTTGCTTGCAGTTCCGCATCTGAAAGTTTTTCCATTTCTGGTTCTAAACGACCGATAACATCAACATTTTTACGCATACGGCGCAGCGTACGATCGTTACGACTACCAAAAATTTTGGTTAGGATATTCATGACCATAATAGTTTTAATCTCACAAATGCCACGTATTCAGTGGCAATACAACATCGAAAACTGAGAAACTCGGCGAAAACGGGAGAAATCTCTTCAGCTAATTATTCATTACACATTCAACTGAAGAGAGAAGGCCCGGCACGGATGCCACGAATTTGGGCAAGCCAGATGCCGATTTGATGATGTGCCTGGGGATAAAAAGTGACTCGCCCCGTATGCGGGGAGATCACAAAGGGATACTGGAAATCCTGCGTCAGCAACGCATTGAGCGTATCCAGCAAAACCAGAGAATGGGGTTGTAGCTCGTCAACCTGCTGGGCGCTGACCGTTTGTGGCGTCGTCAGCGCAAAGGAAAGGTGACGAATTACCGTACGAATCGCATGCTGATGCCAGTAATCAACGCCGTAGGACGAGCGTCGATGCGCTTCCTTCAGCGCCACCAGATCGGTCAGGTTTAGTGATACGCTATTTTGGCGGCTAACGCTGGATGTTGAGTTAGGTAGTGAGGCGATATCCTGTGATTCATTCAGGCTTGTCGGCAGGCCAAGACTCGCCGCGACCATCCCTAATAAGAGATGCGGCCAGAAATAACGTCTGCCAAATTGTCGCCAACGATTTAGAATACCGATCACGAGTTAACATCCACCGGAGCCAGGCCTATGCGTGATAGCCGCCCACAATCACTGGAATTTCTGTTTGATAACGCATCCATGTCGGGTAAAGGCCCGCTACACGATGTGCAACAGCGCGCTATCGCCTTAATAAAACTCAACCGTGCCGTACGCGGATTACTGCCTGCACCGTTGCACCCATGGTGCCGCGTCGCTAATTACCGGCAAGGTTTACTGATACTGGAAACCGCCAACGCCAGTTGGCTGATGCGGTTACGTTACGAACAACCTGCGCTGCTCTCTGCATTACGCGCACAAATACTACCATCATTGGCTTCAATCGACATCAGGATTAATCCAACGCTTGCCGCAAAAGGGCATGAAATCGTGAAAAATAGTGACATTGCAGCGACGGAAAATGTCGACGACAAACCATTGCGTCAGTTGAGTGAACAAAGTGCGGAAACATTGAGGACATTAGCAGGCAACAGCCCGGAAAAACTGAGAAAGATATTAGAACGACTGGCCTCACTAGCCGGAGAGAGTACCAGTAAAACCAGTCGTAATAAGAAGTGATAACGTCAGGCGTTACGCCAACACGATAGACGGTGCTTTAAACGCCAGCGGCATTTCGGCTTCGTCTTCAAAGGTCGCGTATTCCCACGCTTCCTGATTTGCTAACACGGCCTGCAACAGCTTGTTATTCAGAGCATGACCGGATTTAAATGCAGAAAACGCGCCGATGATGTTATGACCACACATAAACAGGTCACCAATGGCATCCAACATTTTATGGCGAACAAACTCATCCTCAAAACGCAGACCGTCTTCGTTCAGTACGCGGTAATCGTCAACGACGATGGCACAATCCATACTGCCGCCCAGGCACAACCCACGAGACTGCAAGTATTCGATATCGCGCATGAAGCCGAATGTACGCGCACGGCTGATCTGGCGAACAAACGCGTCAGCAGAGAAATCCAAACGATAGCGCTGGTTGCCCGCATCAATCGCCGGGTGGTTGAAGTCGATAGTGAAATCCAGACTGAAGCCGTTAAACGGTTTCATTTCGGCCCACTTATCGCCATCTTCAACGCGAACAGGCTGTTTGATGCGTACGAATTTCTTCGCACAGTTCAGCTCTTCGATACCTGCATCTAACAGCAGGTAAACGAATGGGCTGGCGCTGCCATCCATAATTGGAATTTCAGGTGCGTCAACATCAATGACAATATTGTCAATGCCCAACCCTGCAAGCGCAGCGTTAAGATGCTCCACCGTAGAAATACGCACGTCATGCTCATTAACCAGGCAAGTACAGAGCATGGTATCACGCACGGATTTTGCATCAGCCGGAAAATCAACCGGGGGATTCAAGTCTGTGCGGCGATAGATGACCCCGGTATTTGCCGGTGCAGGACGCATGGTCAACGTGACCTTCTTGCCGGTATGTAACCCGACGCCAGTCGCCTGAACAATACGTTTTAGTGTACGTTGTTTGATCATCATTTTATCTCGCATGTTACTGAACCTACCGACCTAGTATACACCAGGTTCGGTGGCACAGTTTAGCACAAAGAGCGGAGATTCCAACGTTATCTGGCAGCAAATTAGTCTGCCTGCTTACGCAGAAACGCCGGGATATCCAGATAGTCTGGCTCTTTATTTGTCTGCGGGCTCTGGTCGTTAACCACTTTAGCAGCCGGCTTTTCCTGCGCCAGTGGCGTCATACCATGCTGCTGATAGCGATGATCCATCACAGGCTGGCTGGCCTGCTTGTTCGTCACCAGCGTAATCTCAGGACGTTTGTCCATACCGATACCCGTTGCAACGACCGTGACACGCAGTTCATCATTCATTTCCGGATCAAGCGACGTACCGATGACGACTGTCGCATTGTCGGACGCGAATGCACGAATGGTATTACCGACCGTCTCGAATTCATCCAGGCGCAGATCAAAGCCCGCCGTAATGTTAACCAGCACGCCGCGCGCACCGGACAGATCGATATCTTCCAGCAGTGGGCTGGAGATCGCCATTTCAGCGGCTTCTTCTGCACGGTCTTCACCGCGCGCAACGCCGGAACCCATCATGGCATAGCCCATTTCGGACATCACGGTACGCACGTCAGCAAAGTCGACGTTCATCAGGCCTGGGCGAGTGATAAGCTCGGCGATACCCTGTACCGCACCTTTCAGCACATCGTTTGCCGCGCCAAATGCGTCCAGCAGGGAAATACCGCGCCCGAGCACTTTCAGCAGCTTGTCGTTTGGAATGGTGATCAGAGAGTCGACGTGCTTAGACAGTTCAGCGATCCCCTGTTCCGCAAACGCCATACGTTTTTTGCCTTCAAAGTTGAAAGGCTTGGTCACCACCGCGACGGTCAGAATGCCCAGATCTTTTGCGACTTCTGCCACCACTGGCGCAGCGCCTGTACCCGTGCCACCGCCCATACCGGCGGCGATAAACACCATGTCGGCACCTTCCAGTGCTGAACGCAGCGCTTCGCGATCTTCTTCAGCCGAATTACGGCCAACTTCCGGGTTAGCGCCTGCGCCCAGACCTTTGGTAATGCCGCTACCGATCTGGATCGTCTGACCAACCGCCGTTTTACGTAATGCCTGCGCATCCGTATTGACTGCGAAGAACTCGACGCCTTCGATGCGTTCACGCACCATGTGTTCAACGGCGTTACCGCCGCCGCCACCGACGCCGATGACTTTAATCACCGCGTCGTTGGTTAATTCCATTGGTTCAAACATAATTTCTCTCCGTTTGTGCCTGTAACTTCGAGATCAGAAAACTGTGCCAGGTGATCTCTTTGATAAAATTAAAATTCTTTCCTCAACCAGCTATTGATTCGCTTGAACCAGTTGCTCACTGAGG
Source organism: Pectobacterium fontis (assembly GCF_000803215.1). Taxonomy (GTDB): domain Bacteria; phylum Pseudomonadota; class Gammaproteobacteria; order Enterobacterales; family Enterobacteriaceae; genus Pectobacterium; species Pectobacterium fontis. The sequence goes on along the minus strand of NZ_JSXC01000018.1, from coordinate 111,506 downwards.
CACGTTTTTCGACTTCATGCTCACCACCCAGATGAGATTCTTTCCCGTAATGCAGCAATCCAACCGCCGTTGAGTAATAAGGCTCTTGGGCATAATCCGTCAGCCCTGTTATGTTCATGGGTTGTCCAATACGCACCTGTGTGTGGAACACACGTTGCGCACAGGCCGCCAGACCGTCTATTTGCGCGGCACCGCCTGTCAGCACAATCCCGGCGGCCAAGTGGTGCTTCACGCCTTGCTGACGCAACTGCTCCTGCAACTGTAAAAGTTCATCGTTCACCAGATTCAACAACTCGGTGTAACGTGGTTCAATCACTTCCGCCAGTGTCTGTCTTTGCAGACTGCGGGGTGGACGTCCTCCAACGCTCGGGACCTCCACGTTTTCATCTTTGCCGACGATCGCACCTAATGCACACCCATGGCGCACCTTGATCGCTTCGGCATCCGTCGGCGGCGTACCAAACGCGTAAGCAATATCGCTCGTGACCACATTACCTGCATACGGAATCACTTTAGTGTGTCGCAGCGCGCCGCCAGTATAGACCGCGATATCCATTGTACCGCCACCGATATCCACAACGCACACGCCTAGCTCACGTTCGTCTTCAGTCAACACCGCATAACTGGAAGCCAGACCCGCAAAAATCAGTTGATCGACCTTTAAACCGCAGCGCTCCACGGCTTTAACAATATTCTTCGCCATATCGTTATGGCAGGTTATCAGGTGGACTTTCGCCTGCATACGCACGCCGGATAAGCCAACCGGGTTTTTAATCCCTTCCTGATAATCAATCGCGTACTCCTGTGGGATCACATGAAGGACACGGTGTTCATCACGCACGCGTACGGATTTGGCGGTATGCACCACGCTTTCCACGTCATCCTGCGTGACCTCTTCTTCTGAAATAGGCACCATCCCTATTTCATTCTGGCAACTGATGTGTTTTCCCGAGAGCGCCAGATAGACGGAAGAGATCTGGCAGTCTGCCATCAACTCAGCCTGATCAATAGCGCGCTGAACACATTTCACGACCGATTCCAGATCGTTTACGCCGCCTTTATCCATACCGCGTGACGGGCAACTGCCTACGCCAATAATGTTGACCATGCCATCGGGCAGAACTTCCCCTACCAGCGCAGCCACTTTTGCTGTACCGATTTCCAGCCCAACTACCAGTTTTCTGTCCGTCGACTTGATCATTGTTGTTTAGCCTGTGCCTGTTTCTGGTTACTGTTCTGTTGCTGATCAATGTCTTATTGCTGACCAACTCGTTGCTGATCAACCGGTTGATTTTGCTGATCAAGCAAGGCTGGAGCCCAGCCTATTGCAGCCCCGCTGTCATACCGCAAGTCCACATGGCTGATACGTTTGTTTTCGCTCTGAGCCTGCCGCTGTAACAGCGGATACAGCTCGATAAAGCGTTGCAGACGTTTGGCTCTATCATCCCGCCCCAACTCCAGGCGAGTATCATCATCTAATCCCAACTGCCACGAATGTCGCGCACTCATCGCTACCGTCTTTAACGTAAACTTCCCAGCGGCCAATGCCTGGCTCATGGTGCGATAGCCTTCCAGTACTTCGGTCTCGCTACCTTCCGGGCCATACAGCAATGGCATTTTGCGATTACCAATGCGCTCGGCCGGTACGCTGAACGAATTACCTTGTTCATCAACCATTAACTGGTCATTCCAACGCGCTACCGGAACATATTCAACCAGATGAATCTTTAATTCGTCTGGCCATTGCTTACGCACGCTGGCCTGTTTGATCCACGGCAGACGCTCAATCTGCTGCTGGAGCACATTCACATCCTGCGTCATGAACGTTCCCGGCGCCCCCAATGACAAAATTGCCTGACGGATATCATCGTTGGTGGTGTACTGTCTTTCCCCTGTCACTGCCATTCGGGAGAGCGGTAAACGGCTGGCGTCTTTCATCCACCCCACCACCATCCAACTTCCCCAGACAATCGTCCCTATTACCATCAGCAGGAAAATAATCCCTGCCAATTGGCCTCCATTACTGCGACGTGTTCCTTTCGTTTCAGGCTCTCGTCCACGCGTATTCAGGGCTGCCTGCGACATATCAGCCAGCATGCTCCAGAATTTTCACGACCAGTTGCGAGAAAGTCAGTCCCCGCTGACGTGCCGCCATAGGAACCAGACTGTGGCTCGTCATCCCCGGAGACGTATTTACCTCAAGGAGATAGAAAGCGCCGTCACTATCTAACATAAAATCGACGCGTCCCCAACCACGACAGCCCACCGCACGGTAAGCCGCCATCGCCAGCCCCGCTAATGCCTGTTCTTGCTCGTCTGGCAAACCGCTCGGACAGAAATACTGCGTATCATCCGATAAATACTTCGCTTCATAGTCGTAAAACGTACCCGCAGGCTGAATACGGATAGAAGGCAACACCTCATCACCCAGAATAGCCACCGTATACTCAGGGCCGCTCAGCCATTTCTCAACCAGAATGTCGTCATCATGACGGAACGCCTCTTCTAACGCAGCAGGCAGTTCGCTCAGCGAATTGACTTTACTCATGCCAACGCTGGAACCTTCACGGCTTGGCTTGACGATCAGCGGCAACCCGAGATGCGTGAACTTCGCCAATAATGCGTTTGCCGCCATCTCTGAATACTGGCGGCGATCCAGTGCCACATAGGGTGATACTGGTAACCCCACCGCTTGCCACACCTGTTTGGTACGGAGCTTATCCATCGTCAGCGCAGATGCCATCACGCCACTACCGGTATAAGGCAAGCCCAGGAATTCCAGAACGCCCTGCAATGTACCATCTTCGCCACCACGACCATGTAAGGCGATGAAAATCTTGGTAAAGCCTTCTTCCTTCAGCGTCGTCACCGGAACATCACGGGTATCAACCGCATGCGCATTAATGCCCGCTTCTTTCAGACCAGCCAAAACCGCCTGACCGGAAAGTAACGACACTTCACGTTCGGCAGAGGTTCCACCAAGCAATACAGCAACTTTCTCAGTCATGATGTTCCTCATTCACTTATCTGCGGCTGTAATTTGGAATCAGCCAGTTTACGCGCCAGTTTGCCGATGTTGCCAGCGCCCTGAACCAGAATCAGGTCTTCACCTCGCAGCGCCTGTGACAACAGTTCCGGTAAAGTATCCGCATCCGTTACCAGAATCGGATCAATCTTACCTCTTCCACGAATCGTACGGCACAGCGAACGGCTGTCTGCGCCTGGAATCGCCGATTCGCCCGCAGAATACACATCCAACATCAGCAACACATCAACCTGTGATAACACATGTGCGAAATCGTCATACAAATCGCGGGTTCGCGTATAACGATGCGGTTGAAAAATCATGACCAAACGCTTATGAGGCCACCCGGCGCGCGCCGCTTTAATCGTGGCGTCCACTTCCGTCGGATGGTGACCGTAATCATCCACCAACATCGCCGTGCCGCTTTGCCCATTCACCAGTTCAAGCGGATATTCGCCGAGAAAATCAAAGCGACGTCCGGTGCCCTGAAAACGCTCAAGCGCGCGCAGAATCGCCTCATCGTCAATGCCTTCATCCGTCGCAACGGCAACCGCCGCCGCCGCGTTGAGCGCATTATGGCGCCCCGGCGCATTCAACGTGACGTTTAGCAACGGCTTATCTTTCCGCTCCAGCGTAAAGTGCCCTTGCGCCCCCGTCTGGTGATATCCAGCAACGCGCACATCGGCATCATCGCTAAAGCCATACGTGGTGATATGGCGACCCACACGCGGCAACAGCTCACGAATGACCGCATCATCAATACACATTACCGCTTGGCCGTAAAACGGCAGGTTATGCAAGAAATTGATGAACGTCTGCTTCAGGTTCTCAAAATCGCCCTGATAGGTGTCCATATGGTCGGCTTCAATGTTCGTCACAATCGCCACCATCGGCTGCAAATGCAGGAAAGATGCATCGCTTTCGTCAGCTTCCGCAATCAGATAACGGCTCGATCCCAAACGCGCATGCGTTCCCGCCGCCTTGACCAATCCGCCGTTCACAAACGTTGGATCCAATCCTGCTTCCGCATAAATACTAGTAACCATCGCCGTTGTCGTCGTCTTACCGTGCGTCCCCGCGATCGCAATACCATGACGAAAACGCATCAGCTCCGCCAACATCTCGGCGCGACGGATCACCGGAATTCGCGCGTCATGTGCGGCCACAATTTCTGGGTTATCCGGCGTAATCGCACTCGACACCACCACCACGCTGGCATTCAATACGTTTTCCGCACGGTGGTGGAAATAAATCTGTGCGCCAAGTTCGGTCAACTGCTGGGTCACCGCATTCGGTGCCAGATCGGAACCACTAATTTCATAACCTTCGTTGGCCAACACTTCGGCGATACCACCCATGCCAGCACCGCCGATGCCGACAAAGTGTATGTGCCGGACGCGATGCATCTCGGGCACGATTGAACGTAGTTTCGCCAGTTGTTGAGTATTCACGTTATTCTATCGCTACCTTTGTTGCGTGGTCGCACAGCCTTCTGCCCGACCGCGCTGTATTAATTAATCATGAGCCACATGCGTGGCCCGACTGCCTGCTGCTGCACTGACTTCCGCCGCAACCCGATCGGTTGCATCCGGAATCGCTACTGCACGGGCTTTTTGCGCCATCGTCAGCAAAGTGGCGCGGTCCCAACCGGACAGCACCTCGCTGACGGTAGCCACATTGAACTGTGGCTGCTCAATAATTTTTGCCGCACCAGCCTTTTCCAACGGCAGCGCATTCCAGTATTGCTGCCTATCTTTATGCTGAAACGGCACAAACAGCGCTGGTAATCCAGCCGCCGCAATTTCACTGACGGTCAAGGCACCAGAACGGCACACGACAACATCAGCCCAGGCGTAAGCGGCCGCCATATCATCAATAAATTCGGTAATCTTGTGCTGCGTCTGCCCAACATCCTGATACGCCTGCTGAACGGTGGATAGCGCGCCTTTACCAACCTGATGCCAAATCGTCACGCACTCGCCTAACTGTGACGCCACGCCGGGTAGGGTTTGATTCAGCACTCTTGCGCCCTGACTCCCACCTACCACCAGCACCCTTACCGGGCCTGAGCGATCGGCTAATCGTGTTTCTGGCGCAGGCAACGCCAGCACATCGGTTCTCACCGGGTTACCCACGACATCCGCTTTAGGAAACGCCCCCGGAAATGCCTGCAATACTTTTTTGGCGATATGGGATAACCAGCGGTTGGTCAACCCGGCAATGCCATTCTGCTCATGCAGTACAACAGGTATCCCGCACAGCCAGGCAGCCAGGCCTCCGGGGCCGGAAACGTAGCCGCCCATCCCCAGCACCACATCAGGTTGGTAGCGGCGCATAATCGCCCGCGCCTGACGCACGGCCTGAAAAATACGAATCGGCGCGCTTAACTGCGCCCGAATACCTTTGCCGCGCAAACCTGAAATGCGGATAAAATCAATCTCGATACCATGCTTAGGCACCAAATCGGCTTCCATACGATCCGCCGTACCTAACCAGCGAACCTGCCAGCCCTGCGCCATCAGGTGGTGGGCAACCGCCAGCCCGGGGAAGACATGCCCACCCGTACCGCCCGCCATCACCATCAAACGCTTGCCTTCGCCACTCATCGGGCACCTCTCGTAAACGCCTGCGCTTTTGTCAGACGTGTTTCAAAATCAATGCGTAACAGCAGCACGATTGCCGTCGACATAATCAGCAAACTCGAACCGCCATAACTGATCAACGGCAACGTTAACCCTTTTGTCGGTAGCATCCCCGCCGCTGCGCCTACGTTCACCAGCGTCTGGAAACTGAACCAGACACCGATCGAACACGCCAGAAAGCCTGAAAAGCGCTGATCGATCTCCAGCGCCCGCTTCCCGATAGACATCGCGCGAAAAGCGACGAAGAATATCATTAACAACGCCAAAACCACACCGATATAGCCCAGTTCCTCACCTAAAATAGAGAAAATGAAATCGGTATGTGCTTCTGGCAGGTATTCCAGTTTCTGCACTGAATTTCCCAGCCCCTGGCCCCAAAATTCACCACGACCAAACGCCATCAAAGATTGTGTTAACTGGTAACCGTCGCCGAATGGGTCATCCCATGGATTCCAGAAAGATGTCACACGCCGCATACGATAGGGCTCCGCAATAATCAGCAGACCAACGGCAAACCCACCGGAACCGATGATCGCTAAAAACTGCCACATTTTGGCACCCGCCAGAAACAACATCGCCAACGTCGTAATAAACAGCACCACCACAGTACCGAGGTCAGGCTGCGCCAGCAGCAGCACCGCCAGCACCACCATCACGCCCATCGGTTTACAAAATCCCCAAAAGTTATTTCGCACTTCCTCGACTTTGCGCACCATATAGCTGGACAGGTAACAGAACAGCGCCAGCTTGGATAACTCAGCAGGCTGGATGCGCAATGGCCCAAGGGAAATCCAACGTGATGCACCGTTGACTGAGCTTCCCACGGCAAGGACAACCAGCAACATGACCATGGCGAGCAAGAGTAGCACCGGACTGTAGCGTTGCCATATTTCCATCGGGACGCGTAGCGTGATGAGCGACAGGCCAAAAGCCAACCCGAGGTAAATCGCATCACGCTTGGCGAACAAAAACGGGTCGCTGGCAAGGCGTTGCCCGACAGGCATCGACGCCGACGTCACCATCACAAAACCAATCACAGCAAGCCCAAGCGTCAACCACACCAACGTTCTGTCATACAAAACCACGCTGAGCGTATCGCTTTCACGCGTTCCCATAACCCAGCTTTTGATGCGTTCGATAAACGCCAGCCCGAAAAACCGCATCAGCCCAACTCCTCCGCCAAACAGGCAAATTCATCACCTCGTTGTTCAAAACTGCGGAACTGATCCAGACTGGCGCAGGCGGGTGACAGCAACACCATATCACCTGGCTTCACGCGCTCAGCAATGACACGCATCGCTTGCTCCATCGTTTCCGTTTGTTCGGCAACATCCGGGCGCAGTGCAGCCAACTGTTGCCCATCACGACCAAAACAATACAAACGGATGCGTTCGCCTTGTAAATACGGCACCAGCGGTGAGAAATCGGCAGATTTTCCGTCACCGCCTAACAGCAGATGCAACGTGCCTTCTACCGCTAAACCGCTCAATGCGGCCTCGGTGCTGCCCACATTGGTGGCTTTGGAATCATTGATCCAACGCACGCCGTTGTGCTCAAAGGCCAGTTGAAAACGGTGTGGCAGCCCGGTAAATGTCGTCAATGCCATCAGCGCAGAAGTTCGTGGAATTTTTACGGCATCCGCCAACGCCAATGCTGCCAAGGCATTCGTGTAGTTGTGCTGCCCGACCAGCTTGATTTCACGGGTGTTTAGCACGCGTTCACCGTCCACTCGCAGCCAGGTTTCTCCCTGTTGCTGATTAAGATGATAATCACCCACATCAACACCAAAACTGCGGCAACGCGCATCCGCGCCACGAATCGGCATGGTCAACGCATCATCAGCATTCACAACACACAAATCGGCGTGCTCATAAATACGCAATTTCGCCGCCCGATACTGCTGCAAACCAAACGGATAACGATTAGTGTGATCTTCCGTCACGTTCAGGATAGTGGCCGCCGCCGCATGCAGGCTACTCGTCGTTTCCAGTTGGAAACTCGACAGCTCCAAGACATAAAGTTGCGCGGGCCGTTCCAGCAGTTGCAGCGCGGGCAAACCAATATTGCCACCGACACCCACCTGCCACCCAGCCGCCCGTGCCATGTCACCAACCAGCGTGGTGACGGTGCTTTTACCATTCGAACCGGTAATCGCCACAATCGGTGCCTGCGCTTCACGACAAAACAATTCGATATCGCCGACGATCTCAATACCTGCGTCAGCAGCATCACACAGAATCGGTGTCGCCAATGCCACTCCGGGGCTGGCAACAATCAAATCCGCACTCATCAGCCAGTCTTCATTCAGGCTACCGAGATGCCGTTCCACCTGTTCCGGCAGCTTATCCAAACCCGGTGGACTGATACGGGTATCCACCACGCGCGGTACGACATCGCGCGCGAGAAAGAAATCAACACAGGAGAGCCCGGTCAGACCCAACCCGATAATGACGACTTTTTTACCCTGATAGTCCACCATGTCTTACCGTACCTTCAGCGTTGCCAGGCCAATCAGCACCAGCATCAACGAAATAATCCAGAAGCGCACAATCACACGCGGTTCCGGCCAGCCCTTAAGTTCATAATGATGATGAATCGGAGCCATACGGAAGATCCGCTGCCCACGCAACTTAAAGGACCCGACTTGCAGAATCACCGACAGCGTTTCGACCACAAAAACACCGCCCATAATTACTAACAAAAATTCCTGACGCAGCAGAACCGCGATTGTCCCCAGTGCACCGCCCAGCGCCAGAGAACCGACGTCGCCCATGAAGACCTGCGCCGGATAGGTGTTAAACCACAGGAACCCCAGCCCCGCGCCAACAATCGCGGTGCAGACAATCACTAACTCACTGGCATGACGGATATACGGAATATGCAGGTAACCGGCAAAATTCATGTTCCCTGTGGCCCATGCCACCAGCGCAAAGCCCGCAGCGACAAACACAGTCGGCATGATCGCCAACCCGTCCAGACCATCGGTCAGGTTGACGGCATTACTGGTGCCGACAATCACAAAGTAGGCCAACACGACATAGAGCAGGCCTAATTGCGGCATCACATCTTTAAAGAACGGCACAACAAGTTGTGTAGCCGATGTATCTTTACCGATGGAATACATGCTGAAAGCCACCACGAGCGCTATCACTGACTGCCAGAAATATTTCCAACGGGCAATCAACCCCTTGGTATCCTTACGCACCACTTTGCGGTAATCATCAACAAAACCGACCGCACCGTAGCCTGCTAATACCAGCAGTACGCACCAGACATACGGGTTAGACAGGTTCGCCCACATCAAAACAGAAACGATAATCGCCACCAGGATCATCACGCCGCCCATTGTTGGGGTGCCGCGCTTGCTGAAATGTGATTCAGGCCCTTCGTTGCGTACCACCTGCCCAATCTGCAACCGTTGCAGCCAGGCGATCATATGTGGCCCCATCCATAAGGAAATAACCAATGCGGTCAGCAGGCTGACAATGGCGCGGAACGTCAAATAAGAAAAGACGTTAAAGCCGGTATAAAGTTTGGCCAAATGTTCGGCCAGCCAGACTAACATTGCGCATTCTCCTGTAATGCATGTACAACCTGCTCCATCGCAGCACTGCGTGAGCCTTTTACCAATACGCTGATGACGTTATGTTCTGACATCAGCACCTTCAAACGTGAAACCAGTGCGGCTTTATCCTCAAAATGCTCACCATTGCCGCTGGCAGTGCCGATCAATTCACTCAATCTTCCCACACTCAATACGCGATCAATGCCCGCAGCACGCGCCGCTTCGCCCACCTGACGATGACACTCTGGCGCGTCATCCCCCAGTTCGCCCATATCACCGACGACCATAACGCGGTAGCCCGGCATTTCCGCCAACACCTGTGCCGCCGCGGTCATCGAACCCACATTCGCGTTGTAACTGTCATCCAACAGCAGCTTGCCTTCAGACAACGCAATCGGGAACAACCGCCCCGGCACCGCCTGAAGCTGGGATAATCCGGCTTTAACGGCTTCCAGCGTCGCGCCAACAGACAGCGCCAACGACGCCGCCGCCAGTGCATTCGAGATGTTATGCCGCCCCGGTAAAGGCAGCAGAACCGGCGTTTCGCCAAACGGCGTGTGCAGAGTAAAACGCGTGCCTTGCGCTAGAACCGCTACGTCACTGGCAAAAAAGTCGATGTCACAACCAGCCTGTGGTGAAAAACGCCAGACCGTTTTATGATTCAACATCACCTGCCAGTGCGGGAAATCGTTGCTATCCGCATTCACGATCGCCACACCGTCTACTGGCAAACCTGCAAAAATCTCACCTTTCGCCTGTGCCACACCGGACAATGAACCAAACCCTTCCAGATGCGCAGCGGCTAAGTTATTGACCAGCGCGCTTTCTGGCCGCACTAAATCAGTGGTATAGGCAATCTCACCAATGTGATTCGCCCCTAACTCAATCACCGCAAACTGGTGTTCCGCCGTGAGGCGTAGCAGAGTGAGCGGCACGCCGATGTCGTTGTTAAAGTTACCAGCGGTATACAGTACGGAGCCGCACTGGCGTAGAATCGCCGCCGTCATCTCTTTAACCGAGGTTTTACCGGAAGAGCCTGTCAGAGCGACAACACGCGCCGTTGACTGCTGGCGAACCCAACCGCCCAATTGCCCCAACGCCAAACGTGTATCGCTGACGAGCAACTGCGGCACATCGACAGGTAAGTGCTTACTGACCAACAGGGCCGCCGCGCCGCCTTTTACCGCATCAGCCGCGTAATCATGCGCATCAAATTTCCCGCCTTTCAGCGCGACAAACAAACAACCTGATGACAGCTTACGCGTATCGGTTGAAACATCTTCAATATCAATACTTTCACCGATCAGTTGCGCATTCAGCGCCGTAGCAAGCTGCTGTAAGGAGACGCGAATCATGCAATCACCCCCAGCAGGCGAGCAACGGTGATACGATCGGAATAATCAAGACGCTGATTGCCAACCAGTTGATAATCTTCGTGTCCTTTACCCGCAATCAGCACTACGTCATTTTCCTGCGCCTGCATGATCGCGCTGGTGACAGCTTCAGCACGTCCATGAATCACCTGCACCCGTCCAGCATCCAGCAGCCCGGAGAGAATATCCGCCACGATCGCCTGAGGCTCTTCACTACGCGGGTTATCATCCGTGATCACAACACGATCGGCCAGTTGTTCCGCGATGCCCCCCATAAGTGGGCGCTTACCTTTATCGCGATCGCCACCGCAGCCAAACACGCACCAGAGTTTCCCCTGGCAGTGCAAACGCATCGCTTCAAGCGCTTTTTCCAGCGCATCCGGCGTGTGAGCGTAATCAACCACCACCGTTGGTTTCCCTTCCGCATGGAAAACTTCCATGCGACCGCACACAGGTTGCAGTTGAGATCCTGCGATAACCAACTTATCAAGTGGGTAGCCAAGAGACAGTAGCGTTGCCAGCGCCAACAGCATATTGCTGACGTTAAACGCCCCCATCAGGCGACTTTCAATTTCACCGTGTCCCCAGCTTGAATCAAACGCAATCGAGGCACCGTTATCGTGATAATCAATCTGTGTGGCTTTCAGCCAGCGCCCGCGGCAGCCGGGAACCAGCTTACTTTTAAGAAGAGGAGAGGTTTCCATGGTTACCGCAACGGCATCCGGCAATTTCGCCAGCCAGCGCAATCCGACTTCATCATCGGCATTGATAATCATCTGCCCCACGCGATGCTCGGCGAACAACGTCCATTTGGCTGCTTCATAACTTTCCATATCGCCGTGGTAATCCAGATGGTCACGGCTCAGGTTAGTGAACACCGCCGCCGCAAACGGCAGCGCGGCTACGCGATGCTGCACCAACCCATGGGAAGAGACTTCCATGGCGGCAAACGTCGCACCTTGTTCTACCAAATGGCTCAGTACCTGCTGGACATCGACAGCGGAACCCGTCGTATTCTCTGTTGGAATCGCCCGCCCTAACAGGCCATTGCCAACGGTGCCCATCACTGCACTTGTTTCGCCTAACGCCTGGCTCCACTGTGCCAAAAGCTGGGTCGTTGTCGTTTTTCCGTTGGTTCCCGTTACACCAATTAGCTGTAACTTCTCCGCCGGCTGCTGATAAAAACGGCCCGCCAACGCGGAAAGTCGCTGGTTCAGATTACTGAGATACACCACTGGCACGCCGTGCATTTCGCGCACCGAGCCATCAGCCGTCTCACCTTCTGCTTCGGCAACAATCGCTGCTACGCCTTGCGCAATGGCCTGCGGAATATAGCGCCGTCCATCTGTTTTGTGTCCGACAATCGCGACAAACAGATCCCCGGCAGCCGCGACGCGGCTGTCTAATGTCATTTCCCGCAGCGCGCATGCCGGAGTGTCTTGCACCCACGGCGCAAGTAAATCGCGCAAATTACGATCTGCCACCTGATCCCTCTTCTCTATTAATTACAAACTCATTTTTGTCGCCCGTCGGTAACGCATCCGGTTCGATATTCATCGTACGCAGAACGCCCCCCATAATGGCGCCAAAGATTGGCGCAGAAACTGCGCCACCGTAATACTTCCCTGCCTGTGGATCGTTAATCACAACGACCAGAGCAAAACGTGGGTTACTGGCTGGAGCTACGCCCGCGGTATAGGCAATATATTTGTTGATGTATTTCCCATCCGGCCCGACTTTCTTGGCCGTACCGGTTTTAATCGCGATACGATAACCTTTGATGGCTGCCTTAGTACCGCCGCCGCCCGGTAGCGCCACGCTTTCCATCATGTGCACCACAGAGCGTACCAACGCTTCAGGGAAGACACGCTCGCCAGGAACGGGGGGATCGACTTTGGTAATCGACAGAGGACGATAAATACCGAAACTGCCGATTGTGGCATAGACTCGCGCTAACTGTAACGGTGTTACCATCAGCCCGTAGCCGAAAGAAAAGGTGGCCCTCTCTATGTCAGACCACCGTTGTTTTTGAGGATATAAGCCACTGCTTTCTCCGACCAACCCCAAATTGGTCGCTTTTCCTAACCCAAAGCGCGCGTAGGTATCCACTAACGCAGAGGAAGGCATCGCTAACGCCAGTCTGGAAACACCGACGTTACTCGATTTCTGAAGTACTCCCGTTAACGTCAATTCGCTGTAGCGCGCCACATCTTTGATTTCATGGCCATTGACATAGTAAGGAAGCGTATTGAGCACACTATTCTCTTTGATGACACCACGCTGCAACGCTGTCATCACTACCATCGGTTTCACCGTAGAACCCGGTTCGAAGATATCGGTGATAGCACGGTTACGCATAATATCTTTCGGCGTATCCGCCAGATTGTTCGGGTTATAAGACGGACTATTCGCCATCGCCAGCACTTCACCGGTATTAACATCAACCAGTACGGCGGTTCCTGACTCGGCTTTGTTAAAGGCAACCGCGTTGTTGAGTTCACGGTAGACCAGCGCCTGCAAGCGTTCATCAATACTGAGCGCCAAATTATGTGCAGCCTGACTATCAACGGAGGAAATATCCTCAATCACACGGCCAAACCGGTCTTTACGCACGGTACGTTCGCCGGGTTGCCCAGTCAGCCAGCGGTCAAAACTTTTCTCAACCCCTTCAATACCCTGTCCATCGATATTGGTGAAACCGATGAGGTGAGAGGTTACTTGCCCAGAAGGATAGTAGCGGCGAGATTCCTGCCGCAGATTAATGCCCGGCAGTTTCAGCTTATGGACGTATTCACCAATAGCCGGATTGACCTGACGAGCGAGATAGACAAAGCGACCTTTAGGGTTGGCATTGATCTTCGTTGCCAACTGATCCAACGGGATATCAAGCGCGTCGGAAAGGGCTTTCCAGCGCGTATCCAACGTAATGCCACCGCGATCGTTCACTTCTTTCGGATCGGCCCAAACGGCATTAACCGGCACGCTGACGGCCAAAGGGCGACCAGCCCGATCGCTGATCATACCGCGCGCCGTTGGAACTTCCTGCACGCGTAGGGAACGCATATCCCCTTCGCGCACCAGCTTGTCAGGATTGATGACCTGGAGATAAGCCGCACGCGCCATCAAGCCAGCCATCGCAAGCAGGATACAGCCGCAAAGCAACGCAAAACGCCAGCTAACAAAGCTGGCTTGATCTTCCTGGCGCTTTAACTTTCCTGTACGGGCTGCTTTCATGCTTCGCTGGTTGCCTATTTAGTTCATTGCTTAACCACAATATTTTCCTGTGACGGATCAACATGCCCCATTTGCAATTTTTCCGTCGCGATCCGCTCAACGCGGCTATGATCCCCCAAAGAGTTTTCCTCCAGGATCAGGTTTCGCCATTCGATATCCAACGCATCACGCTCCAGAAGAAGTTGCTCGCGCTCTGCTGTCAGTAAGCGCGTCTTATGCGCCGTGGTGACCACAAAAACCGCAGAAACGAGTACGGCAACCATCAGCAATACCGGGAGCTTGGCATTACGCAGCAGATCCTCACCGATGACGCCAACCAGCGTATGCCGTTCATTACCGATCATGCTGGTAGTCTCTCAGCGAACCGCAGTACGGAGCTGCGCGCGCGTGGATTTTCTGCCACTTCTTCTTCCGAAGGCATCAGCTTCTTTCCAACGGCTTTTAACGTTTGTCCACCTTGACTGCGCAATTGTTCTTCCGTTAACGGCAGGCCAGCAGGCACCTGTGGCCCACGGCTCTGATGGCGAATAAACCGTTTCACGATACGATCTTCTAACGAGTGGAAGCTGATCACCGACAGACGCCCCTGCGGAGCCAGTACGCTCAGTGCACCTTCCAACGCCCGCTCGATCTCTTCCAGTTCGCTATTGATATAAATGCGGATCGCCTGAAAACTGCGCGTCGCCGGGTGCTTATGCTTTTCTCTGACGGGGCTGGCAGCGGCGATCAATTCAGCCAGCTCTTTTGTTCGCGTCATCGGCTCAGTACGGTTACGTTCCACAATGGCGCGGGCAATCCGCTTGGCAAAACGCTCTTCACCAAATGTTTTCAACACCCAGACAATGTCATCCACTTCCGCTTTCATCAGCCATTCGGCAGCAGACAGACCACGCGTCGGATCCATACGCATATCCAGAGGGCCATCGCGCATAAACGAAAACCCGCGCTCAGGGTCATCAAGCTGAGGGGAGGACACGCCAAGATCGAGCAGCACGCCATCGATACGCCCGGTCAACCCGAGTTCCGCGACATACTCCGCCATCGCGGAAAAGGGACCGTGAATAATAGAAAAACGAGGATCGTCAATTGATTTGGCGGCGTCGATGGCCTGAGGATCGCGATCGATAGCTAACAGACGCCCTTCCGGCCCCAGTTGGGAAAGAATCAGACGAGAATGACCACCACGGCCAAATGTGCCGTCAATGTATATGCCGCCGCTGCGAATGTTCAGGCCATTAACTGCCTCATCCAGCAGGACGGTGGTATGTTTATAATTTTCCAGCATGACTATAGCGATAGGTCCTGCAACCGCTCAGATAAGGGTTCCTGAGTCGATTGTTCAGCGTCAATATCATCCCTGACCTGTTGATACCAAGTCTGTTCATCCCACAGTTCAAACTTGTTGAACTGCCCGACTAGCATCACTTCTTTTTTGAGGTCTGCATGTTGCCTTAACGTATTCGCAATCAACAAACGCCCTGCACTGTCCATTTGGCACTCGCTGGCATGCCCCAATAACAAACGCTGAATACGACGTTCAGCAGGGTTCATACTCGACAAGCGAGACAATTTTTGTTCAATGATTTCCCATTCAGGTAAGGGATAAAGCAGCAGGCATGGCTGATGCAGGTCAATAGTACAAACCATTTGACCTTGCGATTCCTCATTCAGTATTTCCCGATATCGGGTAGGCACAGCAAGGCGCCCTTTACTGTCGAGGTTAACCAGCGTAGCCCCACGAAACATACCTGAATTACCCCTCCATAACCTTTTTCACCACTTTACCCCACAAAATCCCACCTTTAAGAGTGTACGGAGGGTATGAAAACCTTGTCAAGCCAGAGCCGACGCGCTGTGGGATTATTCCTGCATGAATGAAAGCCGACATAGAGGTAAAAAGAATAAGGGGGCAAAATCAGCAAAGATTAACACCATGATAATTTGAGAGAAAATTATAGAAAAACGGGGACATTGCAAACCTATAACCACTAATCCCAATATCTCGATTATTTTTATTGTCACAAGCTGATACCAAAGACATAAGATTTTCAGAATAGTCTCATCAGAGCGCACACCTTGAATACCAAGGCCTGCGCGCGCAGGCAGCATCATACCGTATCGATTAGCCCCTCGTAAGAACATCACGCACCAGAAAAAACACAACCTATTGATTTTAAATGTTTTTAAATCCATTCTCACGATAAAAAAACGAAAAACTTATCGAACAGAAATAAAGTAGCGTAAAAGTATAAAAAACAATCACAAATAAATATTTTTACCTAATATGAAGCCGACAATCCAGTGATGTAAACTACACAAACAATATAAGGCATGACAAAAAACCACATAATCAACCTGCACTAGTTTATCCAACCTAAGAATGGAGCAGCAAAGTATGTTTTCCCCGACGTCACGATTGCGAAGTGCTACCGCAGATACTTTTGCGCTCGTTGTCTATTGTTTCATCACCGGCATGGCCATTGAAATCATGCTTTCCGGTATGAGCGTCGAGCAATCGCTGTCTTCACGCTTGTTATCTATCCCCGTCAATATTGCCATCGCCTGGCCGTATGGGCTTTATCGCGATCGCATGTTGAACATCGCCAGACGCCACGGCGGTGAGCATTTCCTGGTGCGCAGCGTTGCTGACCTGTTTGCCTATGTCAGTTTCCAATCCCCGGTTTATGCCATTATTCTCTGGTCTATCGGGGCGAATCCTGCGCAAATCCTGACCGCCGTCACCAGTAATCTGGTGGTGTCGATGGTCACAGGCGTGATATACGGCTATTTTTTGGAATATTGCCGCCGGTTATTCCGGGTAGCATTGCCATAAAAACGCATTGAAGTGGGGTAAGGAAGAGGCGCCATAGTCAACTATGGCGCAGAAAAGCAGAGGGAGATTATACGCGGCTCAGTGAGCCACGGCGGTACAGGTTGCGGCGGATACGATTCAAACCCGGTTTCGGCCTTTTCGGTTCATCCAGACTGGCCAACACCAGTTCCAGTACACGTTCCGCGACTTCACGATGACGCTGAGCAACGGACAATACCGGGCATTCCAGATAGTCCAACAGTTCATTATCGCCAAAGGTCGCGATAGCCAGATTATTCGGCAAACGCCCGTTAATCTTTAGGTTAACGTCCATCACCCCCTGTAATAGCGGGAAAGAGGTCGTGAATAATGCCTCTGGCATAGGATTATTTTGCAAATAATCCATAAACGCCGCGGCAGCGGCAGCACGCTCATAGCTATTGGAATAAAGATACTTTACTTCACGCGCATCGCCCGCCCATGCCTGACGAAATCCCTGTTCACGTAGGAAGCTGACAGAAAGCTCGGGCAAAGCACCAAGATAGACGACCGATTTCGCAGGCACTTTCCTTAATTCCTGCGCCAGCATTTCGGCATCTTCAAGATCGGCACCGACCACGCTGGTAAAGTGCTCACGATCTAACGCCCTGTCTAACGCGATAATCGGCAGGCTGCCGTTTATCCACCGCTGATAAAACGGGTGCTCGGGGGGTAACGCGGTGGAAACAATAATGGCGTCAACCTGGCGCTGTAACAGGTGCTCAATACAGCGCATCTCGTTGTCCGGCTGATCTTCTGAACAGGCGATTAATAACTGATATCCGCGCTGCCTGGCCTGACGCTCCAGATAGTTGGCGATACGCGTATAACTGGTATTTTCCAAATCGGGAATAACCAAACCAATTGAACGTGTGCGCCCGGCACGTAATCCAGCCGCGACGGCGTTGGGATGATAATTGTGCTCCCTGACGACAGCCATGACTTTCTCAACGGTCTTATCGCTAACGCGATATTGTTTTGCTTTCCCGTTAATGACATAGCTGGCTGTCGTGCGTGAAACACCCGCAAGACGCGCGATTTCATCCAGTTTCACGATAACCCCTTAGTAGGCCCGAAAATAAATAGGCCGGATAAATAAAATAAATAGTGCGATGACCATAAAATCACCATGGATATGGCGTAGATCTAACAGCAGAAGCTTTTGTACAGCAACTGCTTTTATCACGTTACCCGTATATTTTAAGCTGTCATATCAATAATGGACGTCTTTTAACCTGAAATATATTGCGCCGATATAAAATAAGGGGAAGTAAAAAGGCTCGATACTAATATCGAGCCTCTGAAAGAAAAAAAACAGGGGAAAGTCGATTAACGCATAATTTTATCGCCGCGTGATACGCCAACGATCCCAGAACGCGCCACTTCAACAATTTCGGCGACTTCACGCACGGCACTGAGAAAGGCATCCAGTTTATCACTGGTGCCAGCAAGCTGTACGGTATAAAGCGAGGCGGTGACATCCACAATCTGACCGCGGAAAATATCGGCGCAGCGTTTCACTTCTTCACGGCCATATCCTGTAGCTTGCAGCTTCACCAGCATGATCTCACGTTCAACGTGCGCCCCTTGCCCCAGTTCACTGACGCGCAGAACATCCACCAGCTTGTGCAGTTGCTTTTCGATCTGCTCCAGCACTTTCTCATCGCCCACCGTCTGGATAGTCATTCGGGATAGCGTTGGATCTTCAGTGGGTGCCACCGTCAGGCTTTCGATATTGTAGCCGCGCTGTGAAAACAGGCCGACGACCCGTGACAAGGCGCCTGATTCATTCTCAAGTAATACTGATAAAATCCGCCGCATGATCAGGTTCTCTCCGTTTTGCTCAGCCACATTTCATCCATCGCCCCGCCGCGAATCTGCATGGGGTAAACATGCTCGCTGCTGTCGATATTGATATCAACAAACACCAGACGATCTTTCTGCGCCAGCGCTTGTGACAGCTTACTTTCCAGTTCGTCGGGCGTATCGATAGAAATCCCGACGTGACCGTACGCTTCAGCCAGCTTGACGAAATCCGGTAACGATTCCATATAAGAACTGGAATGGCGACCAGAGTAAATCATGTCCTGCCACTGCTTCACCATGCCGAGGAAACGGTTGTTCAGATTGATCACCACAATCGGCAAATCATATTGCAGCGCCGTAGAAAGCTCCTGAATATTCATCTGAATACTGCCGTCGCCCGTTACGCAAATGACCGTTTCTTCCGGCAGCGCGAGTTTGATGCCCAGTGCCGCAGGCAAACCAAAGCCCATGGTGCCCAGTCCACCGGAGTTTACCCAGCGGCGCGGTAAATCGAACGGATAGTACAACGCGGCAAACATCTGATGCTGACCGACGTCTGAGGCCACATAGGCTTTGCCTTCCGTCAACCGATGCAACGTTTCAATCACCGCCTGCGGTTTAATCTTGTCGCCTTCGGTGCTGTATTTCAGACAATGACGTCCACGCCACTGCTCAATCTCCTGCCACCAATCGCGCAGCGCATCGAACTGTTGCTGCGCGTCATCCTGCGCCAGTAACTCCAGCATCAGGCTCAACACCTGTTTAGCATCGCCCACGATGGGAATATCCGCATTGACCGTTTTGGAAATCGACGCGGGATCGATATCAATATGCAATACCGTCGCATTCGGACAGTACTTCGCCAGGTTGTTCGTCGTACGGTCATCGAAGCGCACCCCTACGGCGAAAATGACATCAGCGTGATGCATCGCCGTGTTGGCTTCATACGTCCCGTGCATCCCCAGCATACCGAGGCATTGACGGTGCGTTCCGGGAAAACCGCCCAACCCCATCAGGGAGGTCGTCACTGGCAGATTAAGTTTTTCCGCCAGCGTCAGCAGTTCTTCATGGCACTCTGCGTTAATCACGCCGCCGCCGCTGTAGATGATCGGCTTTTTGGCTGCCAGCAGGGTTTGCAGCGCGCGACGAATCTGGCCTTTGTGTCCTTGCACCGTGGGGTTATAGGAACGCATGCTGACACTTTCGGGATAAACGTACGGCAGCTTATTCGCCGGATTCATGATGTCTTTCGGTAAATCGACCACTACAGGGCCTGGACGTCCGGTTGATGCCAGATAAAATGCTTTTTTCAGGATCGTCGGGACATCTTCCGCTTTTTTGACCAGAAAACTGTGCTTAACGATAGGTCGGGAAATCCCCACCGTGTCGCATTCCTGAAAGGAATCATAACCAATCAGAGAAGTGGCAACCTGACCGGACAACACCACCATAGGAATGGAGTCCATATACGCCGTGGCGATACCGGTAATCGCGTTTGTCGCACCGGGACCGGACGTGACCAGCACGACACCGACCTCCCCCGTCGCACGCGCATAGCCATCCGCCATATGTACCGCGCCTTGCTCATGCCGCACCAAAATATGCTCAATACCACCAACGGTATGCAGGGCGTCGTAAATATCCAGCACCGCACCGCCCGGATAACCGAACACATGTTTTACGCCCTGATCGATCAACGATCGGACCACCATTTCGGCGCCTGACAACATCTCCATGGTTCTGCCTCTTTTGTTCAGAAAGCGGGAGCCGCTTCTGTATTGAGCGGGGAAAATCCCCGCGCTCACGTTGTGTTAATACTGTTAATTTTTAGTATATCCTAAATAGTTCGAGTTTCAGGAAGGCGGCAAGAGAAGGAATCCCGATGAGCTTACTCAAGTAAGTGATTCGGGTGACTAAACGCAGCCAACGTACATGCAACTTGAAGTATGACGGATAGACAAGAAAACGAAATATTATAGGGATTGCTAATAACCCATTAACATAACGCCAGATTATGACGCAGACAAATGGCAAAAAACCACCACCCTTGATCAGGACAAGGGGAAATCAAACGTGAGGGAAAAGAGAATTGAGATAAAATACTAACCGAGAACCCTCAGACCTGAGAGATCGTCCATAAAGACCATAAATTACAGAGTGAAATATTGAAGCCGAAAAACCCTATTTCTTTTCCAAAAACGAGCTTCTCGGCCTGTCATCTCATCAAGACTCTGCGTACATCGCATCAATTTCCAACTGGTAACGCTGGTTGATGATCTTCCTGCGTAGCTTGAGCGTTGGCGTCAGTTCCCCTTTTTCCATCGAGAATGGCATCGGCAACAGTGTGAATTTCTTCACCTGCTCAACGCGAGAAAGCTCTTTCTGCATTTCCCGCAGGCGCTGTTCGAACAGCTCAATAATATGGCTGTGACGCAGCAATTCCAGACGATCGTGGTACTTCAAATTGATGGAGCGAGCGTATTCTTCCAGCGCTTCAAAACACGGAACAATCAGCGCAGACACATACTTGCGCGCATCCGCGATAATCGCCACCTGTTCGATAAAACGGTCCTGCCCCAGCGTCCCTTCCAGATGTTGCGGAGCGATATATTTACCGCCCGAGGTTTTCATCAGATCTTTCAACCGCTCAGTAATAAACAAATTACCGTTGGCATCCAGTTCACCCGCATCTCCCGTTTTCAACCAGCCGTCTTCGGTAAAGGTTTCTGCGGTTTCCTGCGAACGATGGAAATAACCTCGCATGATGGTTGCACCACGCACCTGAATCTCTTTTTCCTCACCAATACGGACTTCAATGCCCGGCAGCGGCGTACCAATCGAGCCTAAGTGGAAACGGTTCTCTTCCCAGCAGGAGACGGTCGCGCACGTTTCGGTCATACCGTAACCATAAATGATGCGAATCCCAATCGATAGGAAAAACAGAATGATGTTGTCATCCAGTCGCGCCCCCGCTGCGGGCATAAAGCGAATTTCGCCCCCCAGAAGCTGGCGCAGTTTCCCTAACACCAGTCGGTCGGCATAGCGGTGCATCACGCGGTGGAAGATCCCACCTTTTTTCCCAGCCTGACTCGCCAGAAAAGCATGCCGCCCCTGCGCAACAGCCCAGTTGAAGATCCGCTGGCGATACCAGGGAGCCTGTGCCACTTTTTCATGAATGGCGCTGTAAACCTTCTCATAAAAACGCGGAACAGCGCACATCACGGTAGGCTTCACCGCCTGCATCGCATCACGCACCAGATTCGTGTTGCTGAGATACACGTTCTGCGCACCACGGTGCATAATGACAAAGCTCCATGCACGCTCAAACACATGAGAAAGCGGCAAGAAACAGAGCGATACGTCGTTTTCTGACATATCCAGACGATCGTCGTGCAGCTTAAGCTGCATCGCTATATTGGTATAATCCAACATGACGCCTTTCGGCTCACCAGTGGTGCCGGAAGTATAAATCAGCGTAAACAGATCGTTGAGATCGCGACTGTCGATGCGCTTTTGCCATTCATCACGCCAGAAATCGTCTACCGCCTGCGCTTCAAATTCACCCAGAGATTGCGCAATGTCGATACCGCGTAGGTTAACGCCTTCATCCATCACGATGATATTGCGCAGTTGTGGACAGGTGTCGCGCAGTGCCAGCAGCGCATCCAACTGCGCCTGACCGCCGACAAATATCGTACGGATATCGGCATCATTGATGATGAACGCCGCCTGTGCCGCCGTATTCGTGGCATAGATTGGCACGCTAATCGCCCGCAGGTGCAGCAGCGCCAGATCGGCCAGCGACCAATTCATCGAGTTATAGGAGAAAATCGCCACCCGCTCCTGGACATCCACGCCCAGCGCTAACAGCGCGCTGGCAATGCGCTGAATGCGCTGCCCTGCCTGTGTCCAGGTGAGTTGCTGCTCGCCCGTAGGCGTCCACTCACGCAGCGTAATACGGCCTGCGCAGTGATTGATCTGATCTTGAACCCGGTGCACCACATGATATGGCTGTAAATGATTAGTCATCTGCAAAAGAATTTATAAGGGAAATGAAGTGACAGCGTTTCAGCGTACATCTGTATATTATTTGGCGTGCAGTCTACCGTCATTGTTCAAAACCGCAACGTTCTTTCGTTCATTCGTCGCAGGCTATCGCTGGTTTACTTGACACACGTCACATCAATCAAACGTTGACATAACCCTGATAATCGCGTACCAATAAGGGAACGCCGAATTTTAGATGACGAGACGCCATGTTCAATTTTACTGTCCTACTAAGCCTACTACTAAACGCATCCTTCTTGCGCGGTAGGTTTGTGGGCAGAGTTCAGAACTAAGTTTCTCGCCACACGATACAAAAACCCGCGCTGATGCGCGGGTTTTTTTTTACTCGCCAAGCGCCAAGTACAAAAGTAGACACGACAAGGAACTAAACCCATGAGCGAGCAAGTCATTATTTTCGATACCACATTACGTGATGGTGAGCAGGCCTTACAGGCGAGTCTGAGTGTAAAAGAAAAGCTGCAAATCGCTTTTGCCCTGGAACGTATGGGCGTTGATGTTATGGAGGTTGGTTTTCCTGTGTCCTCTCCCGGCGATTTTGAATCTGTGCAGACGATTGCCCGTAACATCAAAAACAGTCGCGTGTGCGGCCTGACTCGCTGTGTCGAAAAAGATATCGATGTCGCCGCAGAAGCGCTGCGTGTCGCAGAAGCTTTTCGTATCCATACCTTCATTGCCACGTCGCCGATGCACATCGCCACCAAGCTGCGCAGCACGCTGGACGAGGTGATTGAACGCGCCATTTACATGATAAAACGTGCGCGTAACTATACCGACGACGTTGAGTTTTCGTGTGAAGATGCAGGCCGTACGCCAATCCCAGACCTGTGTCGCGTGGTTGAAGCCGCCATCAACGCGGGCGCTCGCACCATTAATATCCCAGACACCGTCGGCTACACCATGCCGCACGAGTTCGGCAATATCATCGCCTCTCTGTACCAACATGTTCCTAATATCGATAAAGCCATTATCTCTGTTCACACCCATGACGATTTGGGTCTGGCGGTCGGCAATGCCATGGCGGCGGTGCATGCAGGCGCGCGTCAGGTGGAAGGGACATTGAACGGTATCGGCGAACGTGCCGGTAACTGTTCACTGGAAGAAGTCATCATGGCGATCAAAACCCGCCATAACATCCTGAATGTCCATACCAATATCAACCATCAGGAAATCTACCGTACCAGCCAACTGGTCAGCCAGATTTGCAATATGCCTATCCCTGCCAACAAAGCAGTCGTGGGTGCCAACGCTTTCGCCCACTCTTCCGGTATTCATCAGGATGGCGTGCTGAAGAACCGTGAAAACTACGAAATCATGACGCCGGAATCCATCGGCCTGAAAGAAGTGCAGTTGAACCTGACGTCCCGTTCTGGTCGCGCGGCAGTGAAACACCGCATGGAAGAGATGGGCTATCAGGACAGCGATTACAATCTGGACGATCTGTATTCCGCGTTCCTGAAACTGGCGGATAAAAAAGGTCAGGTCTTTGATTACGATCTGGAAGCGCTGGCCTTTATCAACCGTCAGCAAGAAGAGCCAGAGTTCTACCATCTGGATTATTTCAGCGTCCAGTCTGGCTCCAGCGTGATGGCAACCGCCTCTGTCAAACTGGTTTGTGGTGAAGAAACTCAATCAGAAGCCGCGACAGGTAATGGCCCGGTGGATGCCGTTTATCAGGCGATCAACCGCATCACGGGCTACCAGATTTCGCTGGTCAAATACCAACTAACGGCCAAAGGTCAGGGGCGTGATGCGCTGGGTCAGGTAGATATTGTTGCAGATTATCAGGGGCGTCGTTTCCACGGCGTCGGTCTGGCGACGGATATCGTTGAATCTTCCGCGCAGGCAATGGTAAATGTATTAAACAACATCAAGCGTGCTCAGCAGGTAGAAAAAGAAATTAAGCGTCTGCAACAGCACAATAGCCAACAACAAAACGATAGCAAACAACAAAACAGTCAGGAAACAGTGTGATGACAAAGAGCTACCATATCGCCGTTTTACCCGGAGACGGCATTGGCCCGGAAGTAATGGCACAGGCCCACAAAGTACTGGACGCGGTACGTCAGCGTTTTGGCATTCGCATCACCACCAGTGAATATGACGTGGGCGGCATCGCGATTGACCGTCAGGGTACACCGCTGCCGCAGGCGACCATCGCGGGCTGTGAGCAGGCCGATGCGATTCTGTTCGGCTCCGTAGGCGGCCCGAAATGGGAACACCTGCCACCCGCAGAACAGCCGGAACGCGGTGCGTTATTGCCTCTGCGTAAGCACTTCAAACTGTTCAGTAATCTGCGCCCTGCACGTTTGTATCAGGGGCTGGAAGCCTTTTGCCCGCTGCGTAGCGACATCGCCGCAAAAGGTTTTGATATCCTGTGCGTGCGCGAACTGACGGGCGGTATCTACTTCGGTCAGCCGAAAGGCCGTGAAGGGAGCGGCCAGTATGAGCGCGCTTTCGATACCGAGGTGTATCACCGTTTCGAGATTGAACGCATCGCACATATCGCGTTCGAATCTGCCCGTAAACGCCGCAGCATCGTGACCTCTATCGATAAAGCCAATGTGCTGCAAAGCTCCATTCTTTGGCGTGAGATCGTTAATGAAGTTGCACAGCAATATCCGGATGTAAAGCTGTCCCATCTGTATATCGATAATGCGACGATGCAGTTAATCAAAGATCCGTCTCAGTTTGACGTGATGCTGTGTTCTAACCTGTTCGGAGACATTCT
Organism: Pectobacterium fontis; assembly: GCF_000803215.1. Lineage (GTDB taxonomy): Bacteria > Pseudomonadota > Gammaproteobacteria > Enterobacterales > Enterobacteriaceae > Pectobacterium > Pectobacterium fontis. The sequence goes on along the minus strand of NZ_JSXC01000018.1, from coordinate 86,214 downwards.
GTCCGACGAATGTGCCATGATTACCGGCTCAATGGGTATGCTGCCTTCTGCGAGTCTGAACGAGCAAGGCTTTGGTCTGTACGAGCCTGCTGGCGGTTCCGCACCGGATATCGCCGGTAAAGACATTGCCAACCCGATTGCGCAGATTCTGTCTTTGGCGCTGCTGCTGCGCTACAGCCTGGGGGCGGATGATGCCGCTGAAGCGATTGAAAAAGCCGTGAATACCGCGCTGGCTGAAGGTTACCGTACCGCCGATCTGGCAAGCGCCAGCAACGCGATTGGCACCAATGAAATGGGCGACGTGATTGCGCGTTTTGTGGCGCAAGGGGCATAACCATGGGTAAGACGTTATATCAAAAATTGTTCGACGCACATGTGGTTCATGAAGCACCGAACGAAACGCCGCTGCTGTATATCGACAGACATCTGGTGCACGAAGTCACCTCCCCGCAGGCTTTTGACGGCCTGCGTGCGATGGGCCGTCAGGTTCGTCAGCCGGGGAAAACCTTCGCGACGATGGACCACAACGTCTCCACGCAGACCAAAGACATCAACGCCAGTGGCGAGATGGCCCGCATTCAGATGCAGGAATTAATCAAAAACTGTGCAGAATTCGGCGTGCAACTGTATGACCTGAACCACCCGTATCAGGGTATTGTTCACGTTATCGGCCCTGAACAAGGGATGACGCTGCCGGGTATGACCATCGTCTGCGGTGACTCCCACACGGCGACACACGGTGCATTTGGTTCGTTAGCTTTCGGTATCGGCACGTCGGAAGTGGAACATGTACTGGCGACGCAAACTCTGAAGCAGGGTCGCGCCAAAACCATGAAGATTGAAGTCACGGGTGACGCCCCACACGGCATCACCGCGAAAGACATCGTGCTGGCGATCATCGGTACAACCGGTAGCGCAGGCGGCACGGGTCATGTGGTTGAATTTTGTGGTAAAGCGATTCGCGCGCTGAGCATGGAAGGCCGTATGACGCTGTGCAACATGGCGATTGAGATGGGTGCGAAAGCAGGTCTGGTTGCGCCGGATGAAACCACGTTCAACTACCTGAAAGGCCGCCAGTTTGCGCCGAAAGACGCCAACTGGGACGCCGCCGTCGCCTACTGGAATACGCTGAAATCCGATGATGACGCGCAGTTTGACACGGTTGTCACGCTGGACGCCGCGCAGATCGCGCCACAGGTCACCTGGGGCACCAACCCCGGTCAGGTTATCGCCGTCAATCAGGAAATCCCAAGCCCTGATTCGTTCAGCGATCCGGTAGAGCGCGCCTCCGCCGCCAAAGCGCTGGCTTATATGGATCTGCAACCCGGTATTAAGCTGACCGACGTGAAGATCGATAAAGTCTTCATTGGTTCCTGCACCAACTCGCGCATTGAAGATTTACGCGCAGCAGCAGAAATCGCCAAAGGGCGTAAAGTCGCCGTAGGCGTTCAGGCAATTGTCGTTCCCGGTTCGGGTCCGGTAAAAACCATGGCGGAGCTGGAAGGGTTGGATAAGGTGTTCATTGAGGCCGGTTTTGAGTGGCGCTTACCGGGCTGCTCGATGTGTCTGGCGATGAACAATGACCGCCTGAACCCCGGCGAGCGCTGTGCCTCCACCAGCAACCGTAACTTTGAAGGCCGTCAGGGGCGCGCAGGACGCACCCATCTGGTCAGCCCCGCAATGGCTGCGGCTGCGGCGGTAACGGGTCGCTTTGCCGACGTTCGCGAGTTGAATTAAGAGAGAAACCGACATGGCTAAATTTACCCAACACACTGGTCTGGTGGTTCCTCTGGATGCCGCTAACGTCGATACCGATGCCATTATTCCCAAGCAGTTTCTGCAAAAGGTGACGCGTACCGGTTTCGGGCAACATTTGTTTCACGACTGGCGCTTTCTGGACGATGCGGGTCAACAGCCCAACCCTGAGTTTGTGCTGAACCAGCCGCATTACAAAGGTGCGAGTATCCTGCTGGCGCGGGAAAACTTCGGCTGTGGCTCTTCCCGTGAGCACGCGCCGTGGGCGCTGACCGATTACGGTTTCAAAGTCGTTATCGCCCCAAGCTTTGCCGATATCTTCTATGGCAACTCGTTTAACAACCAGTTACTGCCCGTGAAGTTGAGCGATGAAGAAGTGGATGAACTGTTTAAACAGGTTGATGCTCAGGAAGGGATAACTTTCACCGTCGATCTGGAGAATCAGATCGTTCAGGCAGGCAGCAAACGCTACCCGTTTGAAATCGACAGCTTTCGCCGCCACTGCATGATCAACGGATTAGACAGCATCGGCCTGACGCTGCAACACGAAGCATCAATTACCGAGTATGAAAAGAATCAGCCTGCCTTTTTGAACTGATTCGGCATGACAGTCAGACCCAAGCCCGCACGGTTTCCTGCGGGCTTCGGGGGCTAACAAAGTCCATCGAGCGGCAGTAACGGATAGATCGTAAAGACGCTGTAAACACATCCCTGTGCGCTCGGCTTGCGCCATCCATGGCGCAAACGCTTTACTCTTCTATTCCGTTACTCCCGTTTTCGTTCGGCAAATAGGTTCATCAACAGTTTGAACCGGCACTTTATTATTGCGGGCTTTTTCTTTTGCCAGGAAAGAGGAAATTACAGTAGAGCGGTAATCAGATAAAAAGCCAGCATACTGAAGAGTACGGCGACCACCATATTTCGGATAAAAAAGGAAATTACCACACTGACAATAGCGCCGAGAAAATACGGGTTATCAGGAAATACGCGAAGCACACTGTTTTCCATCAAGATAATTGGTCCACAAATCGCAGTGAGTAAGCAAGGCGCGGAATACTTTAATGCACGATGCAGTAAAACCGGAATTCTTACCGGCACAGCGGGTTCAAGAAAAATATAGCGATTAAAAAATACGATCCCTGCCAGAATAACTATTAATAGCCAGCTCATTTTTCTTCCTTAAGCAAAGTCGCGATGAATACAGAAAAAAACATGCCGCTAACACCAGCGATAGCAATGGCGCCGTCTACCTTGAAATAGCTCAATAGCATCGACAACAGCAGAGAAAACAGGACACCCGCGAAGGTACTGATCTTCTTTATCATCGGCACAACGATGGTAATGAAGGTGGCAACAATAGAGTAATCAAGGTGATACTTGTCTAAGTCAGGTACGGAAGACGCCATGACTACCCCAAGAATGCTGAAGATATTCCAAAAAATATAAAAGGTGAAACCCGCACCGATTAAATAACTGGCGCTGACATTATTCTTCCTGTCTTTCTTTTCACTGAGTGCAAAAAGTTCATCGGATAATAGATATCCGATAGGAAGTCGTTTGCTTAATCTCAATGTTGAAACGTATTCGCGTAGCGTCAGACCATATATAAGATGCTGTGCGGTGATAAAAAAAACGGAAATGAGTAGTGTCGCGACATTCGCCCCGGATACAAGTAATCCCAACGAGACTAATTGTGCCGCCCCGGCAAACATAATCGCAGACATCCCGATACTTTGCGCGACAGATAACCCCGACTGAATGGCCATCGAGCCAGCCAAAATACCCCAGGGCACAACAGATAAACAAAGAGGGAGCATTTCAACTACGCCAGTCATAAAATGCTTCCACGGGCTACTGCTATCTTTTAATCCAGACGATGAAGGTGCTACGGTGTTTTCCATATAACAGGCGCTACCACAAATAAATCGATAGCGGAAAACTAACAAAACGTTTTTGACGAGTATTGGATAAATTTGCTGTGCCCAGAATCGGCGTGGCGTTTAGCGTGAATTACCTTTAGCAAACTCACCTGGCGTCAATCCCAATGAATGTTTGAAATGCCGATGGAAATGGCTCTGATCGGTAAAACCGCACAGCACGGAAACATCGGGAATAGCATTGCCTTGACGCAACAGGGCTTTCGCCTTACGCAGACGAGCCTGAATCAAATAAGCGTGGGGCGTAATACCAACAACGGCTTTAAACTGCCGTAAGAAGTGCCATACGCTAAGCTCAGCCAGCGCGGCCAATTCGACAAGCGCCAGTTCTCTCTCGGGATAGCTATCCATAAAGGCTTTCACGTTCAGGATATTTTGGGTCGCCACGGGCAACATCGGTGGCGTCAAACGCGTCTTGCTATAGCGCATCGTCAGCCAGGTTAATGACGACAGCAGCAGCGTTTCTTTCAATAGCATATTGCCCGGCTGAGCCAGCATAGTGAAGGTCATGAGCAACTGTTCGGACAATCCGGGGTCGTGGACAACGGCATCGGGAAACCACGGAATGGACGCTTTTGCGCGTTGCAGATCCCGATTAATCGAGCGGAAAAGGTCGGGATGCGGATAAATAGCACGATAAGCCCAACCCGTTTCTACCTCAGCGCTCCCCGTGTGCACATCGTCTGCATTCACCAGAATAATGTCGCCTTTAGGCGCAACATGTTCTGCACCAGAGCGATAAAAACGCTGAGCGCCCTGCTCAATCACGCTGATGCAATAGGTATCATGAACATGACGAGGAAAACGCTGCTGGTAATACTGCGCCTGCAACATATCCAGACCGCCGAGTGCTTCCAGATGTCTGAAAGTGGTCTGCTCTTGCACGACTGGCGTTTTCTGCACGCGTTAACCCCCTACTCTTTGTACAAAATTGCTCTGGCAAAAAAACCAGGGTGCCAGAAACAACATGCCTGCTTCACAGATTCTATCAGAAGCAGATCGACATCCCGACGCCATTTTTACGCTACCAGGAGTCATCCTGCCTAAATCGTTCCCCTTCTGCACGGTTCGTCAACCTGCTTTTGCGAGGCTGCGCGCAAGCGTATTACGCTATTCCATTGCCCGAGAAATTTACGTGAAAAATGCCGCGGATATCTCTTTACCCTTCACCCCCTCTGGCATAGCCAGATTAGCACCATAAAAAAAGCCAGCGAAAAACCTCGCTGGCTGGTGAAATGTCACCATTACTCAGAATACCTTTCTTCACACCACCTAGAGCCAATGACGATACTCGTCGTCGGACATGTCTTTCAGGTGCCACTGCGTCGCCTGCTGCAATAACGCGATGCGCTGCCGGGGAGACATCCATCGCAACCATGTTGCTTTACAGTTCGATAAGTAGGTTCGATAGAACGGGTACAAACGGGAAAGCGCCATAAGCCACCTCCTCTCTTTCCTTGTAAGAAAGTATCGACGTAATATAGGGAAAGATAAATTGATGACTTTAGTGCAGGGAGTTCCTCTTTTATGTCTTCTCCTCGACTACAACAGCAGTTCATCCGCCTGTGGCAACACTTTCAGGGACAGGCTACCGATACCACGCTGCAAGAGCTAACCGGAGTACTGAACTGTTCCCGCCGTCACATTCGCTCACTACTGAACGCGATGCAGCAGGAAGGCTGGCTCATCTGGCAGGCTGAGGCGGGAAGAGGAAAGCGCTCTCAGCTCTCCTTCGTCTATACCGGATTAGCGCTACAGCAGCAGCGTGCCGAGGATCTGCTGGAACAGGATCGCATTGAGCAGTTGGTGCAGTTGGTCGGGGATAAAGAAGCGGTACGCCAGATGTTACTCGCCCACCTTGGGCGAAGCTTCCGGCAAGGAAAGCATATTCTGCGCATCTTGTATTACCGTCCGTTACGCAATTTACTCCCCGGTTCGGCGCTACGGCGTTCAGAGATGCACATCGCACGGCAAATTTTCAGCGGCCTGACGCATATAAATGAGGAAAACGGGGAAGTTGAACCCGATCTGGCTCACCATTGGCAGATGCTCTCTCCCCTGCATTGGCGTTTCTATCTGCGCCCGGCGATCCGTTTTCATCATGGACGCGAACTCACGATGGATGACATCACTGCGTCACTCTCGCGTCTTACCCCGCTTCCGCTCTTTTCTCATCTTGAAGCCGTCACGTCGCCGATGCCGTTTGTCATTGATATTCGGCTGCACAGCCCGGATAAATGGCTACCGTGGCTCTTAGGTAGCGTACATGCCATGGTTTTACCGCAAGAGTGGCAAACGCTACCGGATTTTGCCCAGCACCCGATTGGCACCGGCCCGTATGCCGTGGTGCGCAATAACAGTAATCAGTTGAAAATTCGCGCCTTTGATGATTACTTTGGCTATCGGGCGCTGATTGATGAGGTCAATATCTGGGTACTGCCAGACGAACCGGAGGAAATGCCGGTATCCATCCAACTTCAGTCTGACAATTCTCGTCACGAACAGTTGGAAAGCCGGATGGAAGAAGGGGGCTATTTCCTACTGTTCGACAAACGTTCACCGTTAGCCTCACGCCCGGACGCCCAGCAATGGCTCAGGCAAGTATTTAACCCAATTTCGCTACTCAACCATGCCAACGCCAGCAATCAGCGCGACTGGTCGCCCGCCTATAGCCTGCTGCCGCGCTGGCATCATCATCACCCCGACGTGCCGCACGCCATGCCTAAAGGGTTAACCGAGGTCACGCTCACGTTCTATCAGACACACCCTGAATACCGGATATTAAGCGAGATTATGCGCACGCTGCTGGCGCAGCACGGTGTCACGTTGCATATCCAGACGGTTAGCTATGAAGATTGGTATCAGGGTAATGCCGAAAGCGATATGTGGTTTGGCAGCGTGAACTGCTATTTGCCGATTGAATTTTCCCTGTTCGCGATGATCTATGAACTTCCGTTAGTGCAGCACTGCCTGAACGACGATCTGCTCGCGGATGCGCAGCAATGGCGCAATCACACGCTGCCAATGGCGGAGTGGTGTGAAAAACTGATCGCGAGTGGTCAGTTATATCCACTGTTGCACCACTGGCTGCAACTTCAGGGGCAGCGCAGTATGCGCGGTGTCAGAATGAACATGCTGGGCTGGTTTGATTTTAAATCCGCCTGGTTTGCACCGCCGGAACGCTGAGAACCTTTCGCTGCACGGCTGAACCCTTTACAATGTGCCGTTCTCAACGGGGTGCGGAAAATTTTTCGCTGAGAAGATACCCGTCGAACCTGATCCGGTTAATACCGGCGAAGGGATTTGAGAGTGCGGCTTATTGCTGCCTCAAAGTCCTTTGCCACCCTATGATTCTCAGGAGTGCAAAGTGTTAAATCAATTACTACACCGTTCAGCCACCGTGCTGAAAACCAGCCTGCCTTGCCTGTTACTGCTGTCTGCTTCAGCCTTCGCCAAACCTGCGCTTACCGTTTATACCTACGATTCATTCGCGTCTGAATGGGGTCCTGGCCCCGTCATCAAGACCGCGTTTGAAAAAGAGTGCGAGTGCGAACTGAATTTCGTCGCACTGGAAGATGGCGCATCGCTGCTGAACCGCCTGCGTATGGAAGGCAAAAACAGTAAGGCAGACATCATTCTGGGGCTGGACAACAACCTGTTACAGGCCGCAGAGCAAACCGGCCTGTTTACGCCACACGGTCAGGATACCCACACCGTCACGGTGCCGGGCGGCTGGAATAATAAGACGTTCATTCCCTACGATTACGGCTATTTCGCGTTTGTGTATAACAAAGATACGCTGAAGAACCCGCCGAAAAGCCTGCATGAACTCGTTGACAGCAACGCTCCGTGGAAAGTGATCTATCAGGATCCACGCACCAGCACGCCGGGACTGGGCCTGCTGCTGTGGATGCAGAAAGTGTACGGCGACGATGCACCGCAAGCCTGGCAGAAGCTGGCGAAAAAAACCGTTACCGTCACCAAAGGCTGGAGCGAGGCCTATGGTCTGTTCCTGAAAGGGGAAGCGGATCTGGTGTTGAGCTACACCACCTCGCCGGCCTACCACATCATGGAAGAGAAGAAAGACAACTACGCGGCGGCCACCTTCAGCGAAGGACATTATCTGCAAATCGAAATCGCCGGGCAGTTGGCCTCCAGTAAACATCCCGAGCTGGCGAAACGCTTTATGCAGTTCATCCTGAGCCAAACGTTCCAGCAGGCGATTCCTACCACAAACTGGATGTATCCGGCCATTAAAACTGACCTGCCTGCGGGCTTCGCGACGCTCGCGGTGCCAGAGAAAGCGATGCAATTTAGCGCGCAGGACGTTGCGGATAAAAGGGCGGAGTGGATTCAGGCATGGCAACGCGCCGTCAGCCACTGATCGGCGGGCGTCTGTGGCCAGGGCTGCTGGCCACCACGCTGTTAATTTCTGTTGCCGTACTGGCTTTCGGTGCGCTGTGGTTACAGGCACCCGAAAGCCAGTGGCGTGAGCTATGGCATGACAGCTATCTCTGGCACGTTATCCGGTTTACCTTCTGGCAGGCCTTTCTCTCTGCGCTGTGCGCTACCGTCCCGGCTATTTTTCTCGCCAGAGCACTGTATCGGCGGCGCTTTCCCGGTCACCGCTGGCTGCTGCGCCTGTGTGCAATGACGCTGGTGTTGCCCGTGCTGGTGGCCGTATTTGGCCTGCTGAGCGTATATGGTCGGCAAGGCTGGCTGGCTTCTGCGCTAGGCTGGTTTGGCCTGCAATACACGTTCTCGCCCTACGGGCTGCGCGGCATCCTGCTGGCGCATGTCTTCTTCAATCTGCCGCTGGCAACCCGCTTGCTGTTGCAGTCGTTGGAAGGCATTGCCATCGAGCAACGCCAGCTAGCCGCCAATCTGGGTATGAACGGCTGGCAGCATTTCCACCTGCTGGAATGGCCAGCGCTACGGCGACAAATTCTACCAACCGGCGCGCTGATTTTTATGCTCTGCTTTGCCAGCTTCGCCACAGTGCTTTCGCTGGGCGGCGGCCCGCAGGCGACTACGATTGAGCTGGCCATCTATCAGGCATTGAGCTTTGATTACGATCCGGCACGCGCGGCGCTGCTGGCACTCATTCAGATGGTGTGCTGCCTTGGTTTGGTGCTGCTGAGCCAGCGGCTCGGGCGTATTCTGCCGGTTGGCAGTACCCAGCAGCTTGCCTGGCGTAACCCGCAGGATAGCATGTTAAGCCGTGTCACCGACGGCCTGCTGATCGGTGCGCTGCTGCTACTGGTTGTCCCTCCGTTGCTGGCTGTGGTGGTCGATGGCGTCAACCGTTCGCTAATTTCCGTGCTACAACAGCCGGTACTCTGGCAAGCACTGTTTACCTCGCTGCGTATTGCTTTAGGCGCGGGGTTATTGTGTTTGGTGTTGACCATGATGCTGCTCTGGAGCAGCCGCGAACTGAAGTTACGCCAAAAACCACTGTACGGGCAGTTGATGAACCTGAGCGGTATGCTCATCCTCGCCATGCCCGGCATTGTGCTGGCAACGGGTTTCTTCCTGCTGCTGAATAACAGCATCGGGCTACCGCAATCCCCCTACGTGCTGGTGGTGCTGACGAATGCGCTGATGGCCATTCCGTATGCGATCAAGGTACTGGAGAACCCGATGCTGGACGTTGCCGAGCGTTACAACCGGCTCTGCACGTCGCTGGATATTCGCGGCTGGCAGCGACTGAAGCTGATCGAACTCGCCGCGCTGAAGCCGCCGATCGCGCAGGCGTTAGCCTTTTCCTGCGTGCTGTCACTCGGTGATTTTGGCGTCATCGCGCTGTTTGGCAATGAGCAATTCCGTACGCTGCCGTTCTATCTCTACCAGCAAATTGGTTCCTATCGCAGCGCAGATGGCGCAGTGACCGCGCTACTGTTAATGCTGCTGTGCTTTCTGCTATTTACCCTGATTGAAAAACTGGCGGGCCGTCATGATCGCGCTTGAGAAATTGACCTACCTCTATCAACACTTGCCCATGCGTTTTGATTTTCACGCCAACATGGGCGAGCGCATCGCCATTCTTGGCCCCAGCGGCGCAGGAAAGAGTACGCTATTAAACCTGATTGCCGGTTTCCTGATGGCAGACAGCGGCGAACTGCGGCTTAACGGCGCCTCGCACCGCGAAACACCTCCCTCCAAACGCCCGGTATCGATTCTGTTTCAGGAAAATAACCTGTTTCCTCACCTGACAATCCGGCAGAACATCGCGCTGGGGTTACACCCCGGCCTGCGGCTCAATGCCGCACAGCGCGACACGCTGCGGCACATTGCCGATCGGGTGAGTCTGGCGGATCTTCTGGATCGCTTGCCCTCGCAGGTGTCCGGCGGGCAGCGTCAGCGTGCGGCACTGGCACGCTGTCTGGTGCGTCATCAGCCGATTCTGCTGCTGGATGAACCCTTCTCGGCGCTCGATCCGGCGCTGCGTCAGGAGATGCTCGATCTGGTTGAAAGCGTGTGTGAGGAACGTCAATTTACGCTGCTGATGGTGTCTCACAATCTGGATGATGCCATGCGGATCGCGAAACGCACTGTGCTGATCGTGGACGGGCAGATTGGTTATGATGGGCCAACTCAGGCGCTACAGGATGGCAGCGCCGAAGCGGCCGCCATCCTGGGAATTTCACGCCCGTCTTAGGCTCAGAGAATCAGGGTAACGCCTGATAACGCAGGTTGCTGAATGTGACCTCGCCCTCGCCCGCCGCATATAAGGCGGGGCGTAGGCTGAGGAAGTCATACGCGACGTTATGATGATAGCCAGAAACTTCCATCTGCACGGGGTATTTCTTCCACGCTTCCTGATCCGACGTTCGGGTGTAAAACGTCACGATATGACGATCGTTTCTCATCAGAATCTGCACGTCATTACCCGTTATGTGCGGCAGTTTCTTTTCCGCCCTTTCCAGCCCGTAGCGATGCATGACGGTGCCATCCTGATTAAACGATAGCCCGACGTACAGCTTGGCGTTGTAGAACAGCAGCAAGCCCGCCTGTGCGCCGGGGGCGAAATTCGCCGTGACTTCAAGTTGGTAAGCCTGATCGCCGGGGATCATCGTCAGTGGCGCGCTGTCTTTCGGCGACGTGCCTTTGGCCTTCAGATGCAGCTTGCCGTCGCTGAGCGTGACCCGCTTCAACTCTTCCGCATTCGCGCGATAGAAGTGCCAGCGAGCCGGAAATTTCTCGTCGGTAAAGCTATCAGACCAGCCCATACCGTGCGGCACTGCCTCGCCGCCTTCCGGCTTGCGCATCGGCTTACCAGTATCGAACCCGGCTGACGTAAACCAGCCGTCATTGCCCCAGACAATCGGTTCCAGCATCGCCTGCCGCCCGAGTGTCATAAAGCCGTTTTCATAACCGTGATACACCATATACCAGTTTTTATCCGGCCCTTCGATCAGCGTCGCATGGCCGCGCGACCACCATTTCTCGGAACGATCCTTTGTACGGATAATCGGGTTATGCGGCGAATTTTCCCACGGCCCGTTGATCGATTTGGAACGTGCGGCAATCACCATGTGTCCGGTAGGCGGCCCCGCCGTTCCACCTTCAGCCAACACCATGTAGAAGTAGTCACCGTGGCGCAGCATCTTCGGCCCTTCCTGCGAGAAACTTTCCACATCCCACGCTTGCGGGTACTCCCATCCCTGATAGACCACCGCCATATCGCCGACGGTGGATAACCCATCGTCCGTTAACTGCACACGATTGCCGCCAGACATAAAGATGTAGCGCTTACCATCTTCCCCCACGACGTGGCCGGGGTCACTGGCCGGATTTTTCAACCCCGTGTCTTTCGGTGGCGTCCACGGGCCGCGAATGTTATCGGCGGTGATCACATACAGCGTTTTCTTTTTCGTTCCTTTGGCATCGATAATCCGATTTGTGGTGAAGTAGATATAGTATTTGTCGTTGTACTTCACCAAATCCGGTGCCCAGATGGCATCAACGGGCGTCGTGATCGCCGGGCCAAGCGGTTCCCAGTTGACTAAATCGCGCGAGTGCCAAATCAGCAGTCCGGGGATATCGTCAAAGGACGAGAACGTCATGTAGTAATCCTGCCCATCCTTGATAATCGTCGGGTCGGGATGATCGCCTGCAATAATCGGGTTGAGATAACAGCCATTGCCCAAATCCGCCTGACGCTGCTGTTCAATCCCCCGTTTCCATTCGTTGGCAGGGCCAGCCTGGCAGGCCATCGCCTGACCAATGCCTATTGCCATCAGTAAGATACCGCTCAATACCCCTTTCCCCACCGCTCGGGACACACCCATTTGTTACCACCCACTATCTCAATGATTATTTTATAATTTATAACATTGAAACCCTGTTCCAATTGTGAAAACAGTCACGATTCTCTGGTTCTGCGGCGAAAAATCGAGCGTTAATCGTACGGTGAAATACCAATATATATCCTAAATAATTCGAGTTTCAGGACAAAACGAGAACGTTTTGAATAACGCGAAGCGTTAGCCCTTTAGGGCGATGCTCAATCATGAGCATCGTAACGCGGCAAGTGAGGGAATCCCGATGAGCTTACTCAAGTAAGTGATTCGGGTGACAAATCTGCCGGGAGCAGATTTGAACGCTGCTTGCAGCGGCCCTTCAGGGCGAGGCCCACGACGGGCCGAGTATTTGAGCGCAGCCAACGCACATGCAACTCGAAGTATGACGGGTATACTGTGACCCATTCGACATATTCAGTTTTTATCCCTTGTAGGTATTGTGTCTTTTTATACTGCTGTGCTTATATTAATCGTCGATTGGTTATTCATTCGAATACAGCACTCAACCATAACTAACATAAGTAAACAGGATTCCCGTGACGCACTACTCTTCTTCCACTTCAGCACTACTAAGCACCGCGCATGTTGACGCGGTCGTCGTCGTGCGCGTGGCAGTCGTGGTCGTCGTCGGCAGCGCGCCGTAACGGGTTCCGAATCGAAGATTCTCAAACCCCGCCGGCGCCAGCCGAGCGGGGTTTCTTGTTTATACCCTCCCCGCTCCGAACCGCACCGGCCCTGATGAAGGATGTAAACATGCGTTATACAGGCGCTCAGTTAATTGTTCGGCTGCTCGAACAGCAGGGCATCACCACCGTCGCGGGTATCCCCGGTGGCGCGGCTCTGCCGCTATATGATGCATTAGGCCAGAGTAAGACAATCCGCCACGTTCTGGCTCGACACGAGCAAGGCGCGGGATTTATGGCACAAGGCATGGCGCGTGCCAGCGGGCGCGCCGCGGTCTGTATGGCCTCAAGTGGCCCAGGGGCGACCAACCTGCTCACCGCAATTGCCGATGCCAAACTGGATTCGATCCCGCTGGTGTGTATCACTGGTCAGGTGCCTTCCGGCATGATCGGCACCGATGCGTTTCAGGAAGTCGATACCTACGGCATCTCTATTCCTGTCACCAAACATAACTATCTGGTTCGCGACATCAACGATCTGCCGCGCGTGATCCCGGAAGCCTTCCGCATTGCGCAGTCGGGTCGTCCTGGTCCGGTGTGGATCGATATTCCCAAAGATATCCAGACCGCGACCATTGAACTGGATGCACTGCCCGATGCCTTTCCTCTCGATACGCCGCCCACGATTCCACAGCAGGAGATCGCGCGAGCGGCGGCGATGATTAACGCCGCTCAACGCCCGATTCTCTATCTGGGCGGCGGCATTGTTAGCGGTGCTGCGCACGAGCAGGCGGTGCAACTGGCTGAACGTGCCAACCTGCCAACCACCATGACGCTGATGGCGCTGGGTGCCATGCCTGTCGATCACCCGCTGTCGCTGGGTATGCTGGGTATGCACGCCGCACGATCAACCAATCTAATCTTACAGCAGGCAGATTTGTTAATTGTGCTGGGTGCGCGTTTTGACGACCGCGCGATTGGTAAAGCGGAACAGTTTTGCCCGAATGCCAGCATCATTCACATCGATATCGATCCCGCTGAATTGGGCAAGATCCGCCAGCCGCATGTGGCGATCAATGCGGATGTCGCGGAGGCATTGGATCATCTGCTGCCTCACATTACGCCGCAGCAGCGTAACGCATGGCGTGCAACCGTCTGCGGGCTGCAACAGGAGTTTCCATTCAGCATGCCGAATGCTGACGACCCCTTAAGTCATTATGGTCTGGTTCAGGCCACCGCACGGGCGCTGACGGATGATGCCATCATCGCAACCGATGTTGGTCAGCACCAGATGTGGGTTGCCCAATCTTATCCGCTGCGCCGCCCACGCCAGTGGCTGACGTCTGGCGGGCTTGGAACCATGGGCTTTGGCTTGCCAGCGGCGATTGGCGCCGCGCTGGCTGAACCCGAGCGTACCGTGGTGTGTTTCTCTGGTGACGGCAGCCTGATGATGAATATTCAGGAAATGGCAACCGCAGCGGAAGAAGGGCTAAACGTCAAAATCGTCCTGATGAACAATCAGTCACTCGGTCTGGTTCATCAGCAACAGGATCTGTTTTTCCAACAGCGCATTTTCGCCGCCGATTACCGCTACAGTGCGAATTTCCTCGCGATTGCCGCTGGCTTCGGCTTTGCAACCTGCGATCTGAACGCCGCCGCCGATCCACAGGCTGCGTTGCAAGACGCGCTCAACCAACCGGGGCCAGCGCTGATCCACGTACGCATTGACGCCAATGAAAAAGTTTTTCCGATGGTGCCTCCGGGCGCAGCAAACATCGATATGATCGGAGATTAATGACTATGCCAACTCAATCAACTTCACTAACGCAATCCACTGCAAATCAGGTCACGCTTGAACTCTCTGTGCGCAATCACCCCGGCGTGATGTCACACGTTTGCGGCCTGTTTGCCCGCCGGGCATTTAACGTGGAAGGGATTTTGTGTATGCCGCTGGCAGACGGTGAGGAAAGCCGGATTTGGCTACTGGTCAAAGATGACCAGCGGCTACAGCAGATGATAAGCCAGGTGGAAAAGCTGGAAGACGTGCTTCAGGTGCGCCGTCACGGTGAAGAAATGCGAATTTTCGAGCAGGTCGCCGAATTTTACCGCTAGCGAATGGCATCAATACGTATTTGATCAAATATATAGTTTGGCCGGGGCTTTTCCCGGCCTGCCTACGATCACCCGTTTAATACCTGCCATAGCAGGTGCCGATAAACCGGCATCAACGGATGTTGAATCAACACAACCAGCAAGGCAATCGCCGCCACGGACACCACAGGCGCAACCCAGCGCAGACGTCTGAGCGGCATCTTTCTGCTAAACCAATCGCGATGTTTACGTTTATCACTACGCCACCAGCGCCAGGTTAACCAGCCAGCGACCCACAGCGCGACCGCGGTAATCAGCAGCAGCCACTTAAACCCTGCGCTGTTCGCCCCTGCGGGAATATCAATCGCAACCCCGGCCAGAATGCCGGGCAAGAAATAGGCGGGTGGCCACAGCAGGCAGCCGATGATATTCGGCACAGCAAATTTATAAGGCGGCAGCCCCAGCATTCCCGCCACCATGGGGATTAACGGACGTGTCGGGCCGACAAAACGCCCGATCAAGATCGTCGGCATCGGGTGCTGATACAGCGCATACTCGGTTTTATTCAGTAACGACTGATACTTTTTCAGGAAAGACCAATTATGCAGCGGCGCTTTGAAACGCCTGCCAATAAAATAGGAAATCCAGTCCCCTAGCAGACAGCCAATAATCCCAGCCGCCCACGCAGGATACAGCCCCATTTGTCCACTGCCAATCAATGCCCCGAGCGTTGCCATCATCACCGTTCCCGGCAACAATAGCCCCACCAGAGCCAGAGACTCCAGAAAGGCAACCAGCATGACGGCGATCAGTGAATACGCGAGCGATTGAGTAACCAGATGATCCAGCCACGCTTCCATAAACTTACCTGTATTTTATAAAAACAAGGATTGTCTGGATCATAGCAGACGCCGTCAACTCCTGATTGCTGGTCAATTCTTTTGCACCAATGGTCAGCAACACTTATGATAGCGGTCATTTTTTGCCACTGTGCGGCACTGCCATTATGTTTTTTAAACTACTCACCCATTTCGGATTACGACGTCTTATCCTATTTCTGGCAGTGGCAAGCGCATTGGTAACGCTGGCAAACAGTTTTTATGCCAGCTACCGCGTCCAACGTGAACTTCTGATTGATAACACACTGGAAGCCAATCGCGTCTATGCCACCAAGCTCGCGGCGATGACGCATTCTTTTTTTAAAGAAGCTCAGCAGCAGCTCGCCTATAGCGCCACTATCGTCGCGACCCAGATGGACGATCAGGTTAATCTGCTTAAAGAAGCTGACCGCCTGCGGTTACAAACCAGCAATTTCAATTCCGTCGTCATTGCCGATGAGAAAGGTGTTGTCAGAGCCACTTCACCCGATACGTTCCAATTAATCGAGAGAAGCCTCACAACAGCAGGCGCACTCGAAGCGTTGAGAGAAAAGAAACCGCTTATCAGCCAGCCCTATGTTTCTGCCGCTAATAACTTTCTTATACTCATCTCTTCACCGATTTTCACACGGGATGGTCGCTACAAAGGGTTTATTGGTGGCTCGATCTATCTTAAGCAACCCAGTGTCCTCAATACCTTGTTAGACAAACACTATTACCGCGATGGCTCCTATATTTACGTCACCGACAAAAATAAAAGAATGCTGTATCACCGTGATATAGAACGCGTTGGCGAAACAGAGAACACGATCGAGGCGATCGACACGCAACATGAAGAGAACGGCAGCCAACATACGCTGAACGACCTGGGTGAGCCGATGCTCGCGGGCTATGCGATTGAAACGACCTCACAATGGGAGATTGTGGCGCTGCGTCCGACTGCCACCACACTGAAACCACTGGATGGCCTGATGCTGAATGTGCTGCGCCATACGCTCCCACTCGCCCTGTTGACTATCTTCTGCGTCTGGCTGCTTGCCCGACTCATCGCACAGCCGCTGTGGCTGCTGGCTCGAAGCGCCAATAAGATGGATGCCACGGACGTTTCCGACGATATCAGAAACATCCACTCCTGGTATTTTGAAGCCTCACAGCTCAAACAGGCGATGTTGCTGGGTATCGATCTCCTCCAGCGTAAGATTGGTAAATTACGTTCAGAGGCCCATTCTGACCCAATGACCGAGTTGCTCAATCGTCGTGGTTTGGATAGCGTGCTCCGCTACTGGCAGATGGGGCAGAAAAGTTTCGCGATTATCGCACTGGATATCGATCGCTTTAAACGCATCAATGACACCTACGGCCATGATGTAGGGGATAATGTCATCCGCTATCTCTCACAGCTTATTCGCACCAGCTCACGCGATACCGACATTCTGTGCCGCAGCGGCGGTGAAGAGTTCCTTATCCTGCTGCCGGAAACCAGTCTGGACGTCGCTATCAATATTGCTGAACGGCTACGGAAGCGCATGCAGGAATCGACGATCCCTGTAGTAGGTAATATCACCATCTCATTAGGTGTCGCCCTATGGGAACCGGACGTAAGCACTATATCGATCGAGCGCACCTTTAAGCTGGCGGATGAAGCCCTGTATCAGGCCAAACAGGAAGGTCGCAATCGCGTGGTTTCCACCTCCGGCAACGAGCGTTAATCCCCTTTCTCCTTCTTTATCTCGGTGATGTCTCAGGATACTGGACATCACCTGTATAAATAACCATACTTAACGTTACTCTCTTTTCTTATCCCGCTCGCGATAAAAGGCCACTTAGTGACTCAGCTTCGTCAGGGGTTTCTACTAACCCGCCACTGGAACGATACGCCAGCAGGCACGCAGGTTGAATTTTGGCTGGCCACCGATGAGGGCCCGCTGTTGGCTCGTTTGCCCGTGCAGCACGCGGTTGCCTTTATTCCCGCGCAGCAGGAAGCTCGCGCAAGAGTGCACCTACAATCGGAAAAACGCTGGCAGTTAAAACCCCTAGACATGCAGGATTTCCACCATCAACCGCTGCTAGGTTTGTATTGCCCACAATACCGCCAACTGCTGCGCCTGGAAAAGTTGCTGCGCGAGGGAGGCGTTCAGGTCTACGAAGCCGATATTCGCCCGACTGAGCGCTTTCTCATGGAGCGCTTTATCACCGCGCCAGTGTGGCTGAGCGGTACACCTACGTCAGGTAATCTGCTGACCGACACCCGCATGAAACCCAATCCCGATTACCGCCCGACGCTCAGGCTAGTGTCGTTGGATATCGAAACCAACCGCCACGGCGAGCTTTACTGTATTGGGCTGGAGGGCTGCGGGCAGCGTCAGGTTTACATGCTCGGGCCACCGAACGGTACGCCTGCCGAACACGATGATTTTAATCTTGAGTACGTCGCCAGCCGCCCGCTGCTGCTGGAAAGGCTGAATGAATGGATGCAACAATACGATCCCGATGCCATCATCGGCTGGAATCTGGTGCAGTTTGACCTGCGCGTGTTACAAAAACATGCCGAGCGTTACCACATTCCTCTCAAACTGGGGCGTAACGGGCAGGTGCTGGAATGGCGAGAACACGGCTTCAAACAGGGGCATTTTTTTGCCAGCGCCACTGGCCGCCTGATTATTGACGGCATTGACGCGCTCAAATCCGCGACGTGGAATTTTGCCTCGTTTAGTCTGGAATTCGTCGCACAGTCGCTACTCGGGGAAGGCAAAGCCATCGACACCCCCTATCAACGGATGGATGAAATTGACCGGCGTTTTGCTGAAGATAAACCCGCACTTGCTCGCTATAACCTGCAAGACTGCGAACTGGTCACGCGTATTTTCGCCAAAACCGAGCTATTACCTTTCCTACTGGAGCGCGCCAGCGTAACGGGGTTGGCAGCCGACCGCAGCGGCGGTTCCGTCGCAGCCTTTTCCCATCTCTATTTACCACGTATGCATCGCATGGGGTTCGTCGCCCCCAATCTGGGTGATGTCGCACTGGAGGCCAGCCCCGGCGGATTTGTAATGGATTCACGCCCCGGTCTGTATGATTCAGTGCTCGTACTGGATTACAAAAGCCTGTATCCCTCGATCATCCGCACGTTCCTGATCGATCCGGTCGGGCTGGCGGTGGGAACACAGAATCCAGATGATCAGCACGCCGTCCCTGGCTTTCGCGGCGCGTGGTTCTCTCGCGATCGGCACTGTTTACCCGCGATTGTCGAGCAAATCTGGCAAGGGCGAGAAGCGGCAAAACGCACGAATAATAAACCGCTGTCACAGGCGTTAAAAATCATCATGAATGCCTTTTATGGCGTACTGGGTGCGACAGGCTGTCGCTTCTTCGACCCGCGCCTTGCCTCTTCCATCACCCTGCGCGGCCATGAAATCATGCGCCAAACGCGCGAACTGATTGAAAAACAAGGCTATCAGGTAATTTATGGCGATACTGATTCGACCTTTGTCTGGCTGAAACACGCGCACAGCGAAGAGGAAGCCACACAGATTGGTAGGACGCTGGTGCAACACGTTAACCAGTGGTGGACACGGCACCTACAAGACACCCAGCAGTTGACCAGCGCGCTGGAACTGGAGTTTGAAACCCATTTTCGCCGCTTTCTGATGCCAACAATTCGCGGTGCCGAGCAAGGCAGTAAAAAGCGCTATGCCGGACTCATTGACACGCCACAAGGTGAAAAGATGGTGTTCAAAGGGCTGGAAACCGTGCGAACCGACTGGACGCCACTGGCGCAGCAGTTTCAGCAGCAGCTCTATCTGCTGATTTTTCAACAGAAGCCTTATCAGGACTGGCTGCGAGAGTATGTTGACCGCACGCTGAACGGCGAGTTTGACGACCTGCTGATCTACCGTAAACGCTTACGCCGCCGACTGGATGATTACCAACGCAACGTGCCGCCACACGCCAGAGCCGCTAAAATTGCCGATGACTACAACCGTCAGCAAGGGCGACCGCTACAATACCAAAACGGTGGCTGGATCAGTTATGTGATGACGGTTAACGGCCCTGAGCCGCTGGAAACCCGGCATTCACCGCTGGATTATCAGCATTATGTGGAACGCCAACTCCAGCCCGTCGCAGACGCCATTCTCCCTTTCCTGCATGACGATTTTACGACGCTGGTGACAGGCCAGATGGGTTTGTTTTGAATGGAAGCGGTTAATGTTTTCAATGAAAAGCCTTAATTCGTGGTACAGCAAGTTTGAGGGGTGACGAATGCGGCATCATCCATTACCATAACGCCCTTTCTGAATGTGCATCAGCAGCATTATCGGCACCCGATAATGTAATCAGACATTTCCCCGACACAGACGAACATCGAGCTAAGAATTTATGCCTTTTACACTTGGTCAGCGCTGGATCAGCGATACGGAAAGCGAACTTGGACTGGGAACGGTTGTTGCCGTCGATACACGTATGATAACGCTGCTTTTCCCTGCCAGCGGTGAAAACCGACTTTATTCCCGCAGTGACGCCCCCATCACCCGCGTGATGTTCAATCCCGGCGACACCGTCACCAGCCACGAAGGCTGGCAGCTTAAAGTAGATGACGTGCGAGAAGAAAAAGGATTGCTGGTGTATTGCGGCCAACGCCTGGACGATGACACATCGGTGGAACTGCGCGAAGTCTTTCTGGACAGCAAACTGACGTTCAACAAACCGCAAGATCGCCTGTTCGCCGGACAGATTGATCGCATGGATCGCTTTGCCCTGCGCTATCGTGCGCGCAAGCATCAGAACGAGCAGGCGCTGCAACAGCAGGTCGGTTTACGTGGCATGCGTGCCAGCCTCATCCCTCACCAGCTTCACATCGCTCATGAAGTCGGCCAACGCCATGCGCCACGCGTTTTGCTGGCAGATGAAGTCGGTTTGGGAAAAACCATTGAAGCGGGCATGATCATCCACCAGCAGTTACTGGCGGGTCGTGCCAGCCGTGTGCTGATTATCGTACCTGAAACCCTGCAACATCAGTGGCTAGTCGAAATGCTGCGCCGCTTTAACCTGTTATTCTCACTGTTTGACGACGAGCGCTACGCTGAAGCCAAGCTGGACAGCAGCAATCCATTTGAAACCGAGCAATTGGTGATCTGTTCACTGGGCTTTGTTCAACGCAACGCTCAACGTTTTGCCCAGTTAGTCAACGCCGACTGGGATCTGCTGGTGGTGGATGAAGCGCATCATCTGGTCTGGAGCGAAGAAAGCCCCAGCCCGGAATATCAGGCCATCGAAACGCTGGCGCGCGCGACACCAGCGGTTTTGCTGTTAACCGCGACGCCGGAACAGCTCGGCCAGCAGAGCCACTTTGCACGTTTACGTCTGCTCGATCCTAACCGCTTCCACGACTATCAGGAGTTCGTTGCCGAACAGCAGCAGTATCGTCCGGTTGCCGATGCGGTCACGCTGCTATTAGCCGGTGAGAAAGCGCAAACGGCGGAACTGAACGCGCTGAGCGACCTGCTGGGTGAGCAGGATATTGAGCCGCTGCTGAAAGCCATTAACAGTGACAGCGATGACAATCAGAAAGCGCGTCAGGAGCTGATCGCTATGCTGATGGATCGCCACGGCACCAGCCGCGTGCTGTTCCGTAACACCCGTCAGGGCGTGAAAGGTTTCCCGCAACGTGTCCTGCATCAAATCCGTCTGCCGTTGCCAGCACAGTATCAAACAGCGATTAAAGTCTCTGGCATCATGAACGCCAATAAAGCGCTGGAAGTACGCGCCCGCGACATGCTGTACCCAGAACAAATTTATCAGCAACTTGAAGGTGACGATGCCACCTGGTGGAACTTCGATCCACGCGTGGAATGGCTGCTTAACTACCTGACAGCAAACCGCGATGAAAAAGTGCTGGTGATCTGTGCGCAGGCCGCTACAGCACTGCAACTGGAGCAGGTGCTGCGTACGCGTGAAGCGATCCGCGCCGCCGTCTTCCATGAAGGATTGTCGATTCTGGAACGTGACCGTGCCGCCGCCTATTTTGCTTCTGAAGAAGAAGGCGCACAGGTGTTAATCTGTTCAGAGATCGGTTCCGAGGGGCGTAATTTCCAGTTTGCCAGCCATTTGGTCATGTTCGATCTGCCATTCAACCCTGACCTGCTGGAACAGCGTATCGGTCGTCTGGATCGTATCGGACAGGCCAAAGAAATTCAGATTATGGTGCCGTATCTGGAAAACACCGCACAGGCTTTACTGGTGCGCTGGTATCACGAAGGGCTGGATGCGTTTGAGCACACCTGCCCGACAGGCCGCACCATCTATGATGCCCACCATACGCAGTTGATCGAGCGGCTGACGACGGTCGGTGAACAGCAGGGATTGGATGAATTTATCCATACCTGCCGCCAACAGCACGACAGCCTGAAACAACAGCTTGAACAAGGTCGCGATCGCCTGCTGGAAATGCACTCTAACGGTGGTGAAAAAGCGCAGCAGTTGGCGCAGGCCATTGCCGAGCAGGATAATGATGTCAATCTGGTGACATTTGCGCTGAACTTGTTTGATATTGTTGGCATCAATCAGGAAGATCGCAGTGACAATCTGATCATCCTGACCCCATCCGATCATATGCTGGTGCCGGATTTCCCCGGTTTGCCACAGGACGGCTGCACGATCACGTTCGATCGCGATCAGGCGCTCTCGCGTGAAGACGCCCAGTTTATCAGTTGGGAACACCCGCTGATCCGTAACGGGCTGGATCTGGTGCTATCCGGTGATACTGGAAGCTGCGCGGTGTCATTATTGAAAAATAAAGCGTTACCGGTCGGCACGCTGCTGGCGGAACTGGTGTACGTTGTGGAAGCGCAGGCGCCGAAACACCTGCAACTGACCCGTTTCCTGCCGCCAACGCCGGTTCGCCTGCTGATGGACCGTAAAGGCACCAATCTGGCGGCACAGGTTGAGTTTGAAAGCTTCAACCGCCAGCTTAATGCGGTAAACCGTCATACGTCCAGCAAGCTGGTGAATGCGGTACAGGCCGATGTTCATGCCATGTTGCAACAGGCGGAAGCGCTGGTAGAAACGCAGGCACGCCAGCTTATCGCCGAGGCTCAGGAGCAGGCCGACCTGCAATTGCGCCGCGAACTGGAACGTCTGGAAGCGCTAAAAGCCGTTAACCCCAACATTCGTGAAGATGAACTGACAGCGCTGGAAAACCAGCGTGAACAGGTACTAAGCAATCTCCATGAAGCCAACTGGCGTCTGGATGCGATCCGTCTGGTGGTGGTGACGCACCAGTAAGCGTTTCTGACAGCGGTATTGGCATCACGCCATACCGCTGCTAAAACGGCATGTTGTTTGCAAAATCGAGATACACGGGCATACCACGGGGCGAGGCCTCCCTGCGGGAACCTCATCCCCGTGTTCTCCCTAATATCACACATTATATGTTGCCTGAAAGGTGCCCCGATGGAACCCTATAACCCGCCTACCGATCCCTGGCTGCACATTCTGTATCAGGATCAGCACATCATGGTGGTGAATAAACCCAGCGGTCTGCTGTCGGTTCCAGGCCGTGCGCCTGAACACAAAGACAGCGTGATGAGCCGTATTCAGGCGGATTACCCAACAGCCGAATCGGTGCATCGTCTGGATATGGCGACCAGCGGTGTGATCGCTGTCGCACTGACGAAAGCCGCCGAACGCGAATTAAAGCGTCAGTTTCGCGAGCGTGAACCAAAGAAATCCTACCTTGCCCGCGTCTGGGGACATATGGAACAGGATGAAGGCGTTATCGATCTGCCGCTGATCTGCGACTGGCCAAATCGCCCGAAACAGAAGGTCTGCTTTGAAGAAGGCAAAGCGGCACAGACTGAATATCAGGTGATCTCACGGGATGAGGACGGTACGACGCGCGTCAAACTGATGCCGATTACCGGTCGCTCCCATCAACTGCGCGTCCATCTGCTGGCACTCGGCCACCCTATCCTCGGCGATGGCTTCTATGCCCATCCCGACGCCAAAGCGTTGGCCCCTCGCCTGTTACTACACGCGCAAGAACTGGCTATCACGCATCCGGCTTTCAATACGCCAATGCACTTTCGCTGCGAAGCGGATTTCTGAGATAAACGCGTTGACAGGATTTGTACATCTGGGTTGGTAGAACGGTAAAACAGAGAAGTAAAAAGAGAGGAAAAATGCGGATTATTTTGCCTGATTCGCGCTTTTCAACAGTTCGTAAGCGGCCTGGATATCCTGCGCTTTGCGTTTGGCCATCTCCATCATCCTCGGCGAAAGCTTCTTGGCGACCAGCTTATCGGGATGATGTTCACTCATGAGTTTGCGATAAGCCCGTTTAATCGTCGCCGCGTCATCACTGCTGCGCACGCCTAACGTTCGGCAGGCACTTTCAACGGTTGGCCCACGCGGGGGCGAAGCGGGACGCTGACCACCATAAGAGTGTCCGTTGGAATAGCCATTACTGCGGCGTTGATGCGATTTACCGTTTTGGCGTGACTGGTTCTGCCGCGATTGCTGCCCCGTGGTACTTTCCATATTCCGCAGAAAGAACTCAAACTGCTCACGCGTCACGCCCAGCTCATCGGCAATCACGTATAACACGCGTCGTTCGTTCGGATGCAAGACGCCATCCACAAACGCGACCTGAAGCTGAATTTCCAGAAACATCTTAATTAAATCAAAACGTCCCAGACAGGCATCGCGTAGCTTGCGCAATTTTATCCGCAAAGGGAAATGACCGGCTTTTCCCTCGCGAAAAGCCCGCTGAGCGGCAGTTCTCGCCTCACCAAACAGCTCAAGACGATCCATCATTTTGGTGGCGATCTTGATATCGGCTTCCGTCACCCGACCTTTGGATTTGGTCAGATGTCCCATAGCCTGAAAGGTCGTGAGAAAGAACAATGACTGACGGGTAGACTGCGCGGAGAAATAATCACGGCGACGTGATGCCCGGGCTTTGTCAATCCAATGCCCCATCAGTAAGCCCATGATCATTCCCCAGATGCCAGCACTTGAGACGATCCCCAGCGCTAACCCCAGCAACTTTCCCCAATACCGCATATACTCCTCAAATCCTCATGCCGTCAGCCCAAAATTGCTTTATCATACCCGTCATTTATCTTTGCACCTAACGGCGGTGCGTATAAGCGGTGGGGATTTAACACTGGCGCAACGCTAACGAGTGATATAGTCTCTGACCGTTTGCCGGCATGATGCCCCTGATGACGGAACACCTGATACCACGTATGAAAAAAAGTTTCCCAACTCTGCTGGCCACTCTGGTTTGGTCGGCGCTTTACAGCCAGCACGCGCTGGCCGATCTCGCTGAACAGTGCATGCTGGGTGTACCTACGTACAACAGACCGCTGGTAACTGGCGATCCTAATCAGTTGCCGGTCAATATTCAGGCCGACAAAACCGAAGCCAGCTACCCAGACAACGCCAAATTCACCGGCAATGTTCACATTCAGCAGGGCAACAGCGTCATGACCGCCGAACAGGTGGAACTGAACCAGTTAACCCCAGCCACACAGGGTAGCACACCCACACGTAGCATTACCGCAACGGGAAATGTCCACTACGACGACAATCAGGTCACCCTTAAAGGCCCGAAAGCCTGGGCCAATCTGAACACCAAAGATACCGACGTCTATGAAGGCGACTATCAGATGGTGGGACGTCAAGGGCGTGGTTCCGCCGACAAAATGAAAATGCGTGACAGCAATCGCTACACCATTTTGGAAAACGGCTCCTTCACGTCCTGTCTGCCGGGAGATAATAGCTGGAGTGTCGTCGGTTCGGAAGTGATTCAAGACAGAGAAGAGCAGGTTGCCGAAATCTGGAACGCGCGTTTCAAGATTGGTGGCGTACCTGTGTTCTATAGCCCGTATTTGCAGCTTCCTATCGGCGATAAACGACGCTCAGGCTTCCTCATCCCCAATGCGAAATATGGTAGCAGCAATGGCTTTGAATTGCTGACGCCGTATTACTGGAATATCGCCCCTAATTTTGACGCTACCCTCACTCCGCATCTGCAAACGCGACGCGGTGTTCAGTGGCAGAACGAATTCCGTTACCTGACCACTCCGGGTCTCGGTGTGATTCAATTCGACTGGTTGCCCAGCGACAATGAATACGCCAAAGTCGCACCGCAGGATAGCAACGACACCCGTTGGCTATTCCATTGGGGCCACAACGGCGTGATGGATCAGGTATGGCGTTTTAGCGCAGACTACACCAAAGTCAGCGATGACCGCTACTTCACCGATCTGGACTCACATTACGGTTCAACCACCGACGGTTACGTCACCCAAAAACTCAGTGCGGGCTATGCGAACCAAAACTGGAACACCACACTGTCCACCAAACAGTTCCAGGTCTTCTCCAATGCGACCAGTCGTGATGTCTACCGCGCAGAACCACAGCTTGATATTAATTATTATCAGAATGATATCGGCCCGGTTGATATGCACCTTTATGGTCAGGCGGTAAAATTTACTAACGTTAACGACAATAGGCCAGAAACAACGCGCCTGCATGTTGAGCCAACGCTGAACCTCCCGCTGGCAAACCGCTGGGCCAGCCTGAATACCGAAGCCAAACTCTTAGCAACGCACTACCAACAGGATAACCTGGACCGTTACCGTGCAACACCAAGCGATACGCAAGAGATACAAGACTCGAAAAATGCACTGAAAGATTCGGTGAATCGAGTCATTCCACAGTATAAAGTCGACGGCAAAATGGTTTTTGAACGCGAAATGGACTGGTCGCAGGCCTATACCCAAACGCTGGAGCCTCGCGCACAATACCTGTACGTGCCCTATCGCGATCAAAGCAGTATCCATATTTATGACTCAACGCTGATGCAGACCGACTATTCTGGCCTGTTCCGCGATCGCAGCTACAGCGGTCTGGACCGTATCGCCTCCGCCAATCAACTGGTAACGGGTGTCACCACGCGGATTTATGATGATACATTGGTTGAACGTTTTAACGCTTCTATTGGTCAAATCTATTACTTCGATCGTCCACGCACCGGTGACCTCAATACGTCACTCGATAAAAGTGATAACAACGGTAGCCAGGTGTGGGCAGGTGACTCCTTCCTGAGAATCGATGACAGGTGGGGTGTTCGCGGTGGTCTGCAATATGACAATCGTCTGAACGAAGTCGCGCTGGGTGACGCCGTGTTAGAATACCGCCGCGATGCGGAACGTTTGGTGCAGCTAAACTATCGTTATGCCAGCCCTGAATATATTCAGGATATGATTCCCAATGTCAGGAACCCAGGCTTCCAGCAGGGCATCTCACAGGTGGGTATCACCGCGAGCTGGCCGATCGTCGAACGTTGGGCTGTTGTCGGGGCGTATTACTACGACACCAAGGCCAATCAGCCGGCAAACCAGCTTATTGGTTTACAGTACAATACCTGTTGTTGGGCCGTTAACGTCGGTTATGAACGTAAAATTACCGACTGGAACAGTGCCAGCCGCAGCAGCGAATACGACAACAAAGTGTCATTCAATATCGAATTACGCGGTTTAAGCAGCGATTACAGTCTGGGTTCCGAAAAAATGCTGCGCTCAGGTATTTTACCTTACCAGCGCGCATTCTGATGTGTCATAACAGGCTGTCTCACTGAAACGTTGGAACTTTTAACCCGCCTTGCGGATGAAATAATGGGAAAGGTATGAAGAACTGGAGAACGCTTATTCTCGGATTGGCACTGAGTGCCTCTACCGCGTTCGCAGCACCACAGGTGGTTGATAAAGTCGCAGCAGTGGTCGATAACAGCGTCGTATTGGAAAGTGATGTCAACGGCCTTTTGCAGTCAGTGAAACTGAATGCTCAGCAGGCCGGACAACAACTACCGGATGATGCGACGCTACGCCATCAGATTACCGATCGTCTGATCATGGATAACATCATCCTGCAAATGGCGCAGAAAATGGGTATCCAGGTGACCGATGAGCAACTGGAACAGGCGATTGGCAATATTGCCGCTCAAAACCGGATGTCACTGGATCAGCTAAAAAGCCAGTTGGCTTACGAAGGTCTGAACTACAACACCTATCGTAATCAGATTCGCAAAGAGATGTTGATTTCGGAAGTACGTAATAACGAAGTCCGTCGTCGTGTTACCGTACTCCCGCAGGAAGTCGATACGCTGGCTAAGCAGATCGCTAACCAGACCGGCGAAAACGATGAACTAAACCTGAGCCATATCCTAATCCCATTGTCGGAAAACCCCACTCAGCAGCAGGTGGATGAAGCGGAAAATCTGGCAACCTCACTGGTGAAGCAAATCAATGAAGGGGCGGATTTCGGTAAACTGGCTATCACCTATTCGTCTGACGCTCAGGCGCTGAAAGGTGGCCAGATGGGCTGGGGCAAGTTACAAGAAATCCCAACCCTGTTTGCCGAACGCTTAACGCAGGCGCAAAAAGGCCAGATCGTCGGCCCAATCCGTTCTGGTGTGGGCTTCCACATTCTGAAAGTGAACGATATTCGCGGTGGTAACAAAAGCGTATCGGTCACCGAAACGCACGCTCGTCATATTCTGATCAAACCTTCTGTCGTCATGACGGATAGTCAGGCGCAAGCCAAGCTCGCCGAAGTGGCACAGCAGATCAAAAACGGCAGTACCGATTTCGCCGCACAAGCCAAACTGCTCTCCCAGGATCCTGGCTCTGCAAATCAGGGCGGTGATCTGGGTTGGGCCTCTCCAGATATGTACGATCCGGCCTTCCGCGATGCGCTGTTGAAACTGAAGAAAGGCGAAATCAGTCAGCCTGTTCACTCCTCTTTTGGCTGGCACCTGATTCAATTGCTGGACACCCGTCAGGTAGATAAAACCGACGCGGCACAAAAAGAGCAGGCATACCGTATGATCTTTAATCGTAAGTTCGCTGAAGAAGCGCAAACCTGGATGCAGGAGCAGCGTGCGTCGGCCTATGTCAAAGTGATTAATGGCGCAACTCACTAATGCAGACTAAGAGCAAGACACCACGCGTTGTGATCACCCCCGGCGAACCCGCCGGGATTGGCCCCGATCTGGTGATTGCTCTCGCACAGCAAGACTGGCCAGTGGAGCTGGTTTGCTGTGCGGATCCTGACCTGTTATTCAGTCGCGCATTGCAACTGTCTCTGCCGCTGACGCTGCGTGAGTATCACCCCGGTCATCCGGCACAGCCACAGCAGGCAGGTAGCCTCACCATCCTGCCAGTTGCCGCACCCGCAACCATTATTGCGGGTCAATTGAATGTCGCTAACAGCACTTATGTTGTTGAAACTCTGGCGCGCGCCTGTGACGGCTGCCTGAACGGCGAATTCGCCGCGCTGATTACCGGCCCAGTACATAAAGGCATCATCAACGATGCTGGTGTCCCTTTCAGTGGACATACTGAATTTTTCGCCGATCGCAGCCACTGTGACCGTGTCGTCATGATGCTGGCGACGGAAGAATTGCGTGTTGCTTTAGCAACCACGCATCTGCCGCTGGCGGCCGTTTCTGCGGCCATTACCCGCCAGAGCCTGCATGAAGTCATCACGATCTTGCACCATGATTTGCAGACAAAATTCGGCATTGCTCAACCCCAAATTTACGTCTGTGGGTTAAATCCTCATGCTGGTGAAGGTGGCCATATGGGGCGTGAAGAGCTGGATGTCATTAATCCTGCGCTGGACGAACTACGCCAGCAGGGCATTACGCTGGTGGGGCCATTGCCTGCCGACACGCTTTTCCAACCCAAGTACCTGCAACACGCTGACGCCGTTTTGGCGATGTACCACGATCAAGGGCTACCGGTTCTGAAATATCAGGGCTTCGGGCGCGCCGTTAATATCACGCTGGGGTTACCGTTTACCCGCACATCCGTTGATCACGGCACAGCGCTTGAGCTGGCCGCAACGGGCAACGCCGACTCCGGCAGCTTCATCACGGCATTAAATCTTGCCATTAAAATGATAAAATACAGTAATGAATAATCGCGTACACCAAGGTCACTTCGCCCGTAAACGTTTTGGGCAAAACTTTTTAAACGATCACTTCGTGATCGATAGCATCGTTTCCGCCATTCATCCTCAGCCGGGACAAGCGGTTGTCGAGATAGGCCCCGGACTCGGCGCGCTTACCGCCCCCGTCGGCGAACGGATGGATCGTTTTACCGTGATTGAGCTGGACAGGGATCTGGCCGCGCGGTTGGAAACGCATCCGACGCTGAAAGATAAGCTGACGATTATTCAGCAAGATGCCATGACGATCGATTTCGCTGCGCTCGCTGAACAAGCCGGACAACCGCTGCGCGTTTTTGGCAACTTGCCGTATAATATTTCTACCCCGCTGATGTTCCACTTGTTCACCTATACTCAATCTATCCGCGACATGCACTTTATGTTGCAGAAAGAAGTGGTTAACCGTTTGGTAGCGGGGCCGAACAGCAAAGCCTTTGGACGCCTAAGCGTCATGGCACAGTATTATTGCCAGATAATTCCGGTGCTTGAAGTACCACCAGAAGCATTCAAGCCCGCACCTAAAGTGGATTCTGCCGTCGTGCGACTCGTGCCTCGTGCCGAGATCCCCTACCCGGTTAGTGATATTCGCGTATTGAGCCGCATCACGACGGAAGCGTTCAATCAGCGCCGTAAAACATTGCGTAACAGTCTGGGTAATCTGTTCACGCCAGACGTTCTCGCCGAGCTGGGTATTGATGCCACCAGCCGCGCAGAGAATGTGACCGTTGAACAATATTGCCGCTTGGCGAACTGGTTAAGCGAGCATCCTGCAAAACAGGAATAACTGGAGTTCATCATGATTAATGCGCCCCGTGTTTGTGTACAGGTTCAGAGCGTTTACGTGGAATCACAATCGGAACCTGATGAAGAACGTTTCGTGTTTGCTTACACGATTACCGTTCGCAATCTGGGGCGTCATGAAATCCAGCTTTTGGGGCGTTATTGGCTGATCACCAACGGTAACGGTCGCCAGACTGAAGTTCAGGGTGAAGGCGTCGTCGGCGAACAGCCGATTATCCAGCCCGGCGGCGAGTTCCAATATACCAGCGGTGCCGTTATAGAAACGCCTCTCGGCACGATGGAGGGCCACTACCACATGGTTGACCATCAGGGCAAAGCGTTTCAGGTTTCAATCCCCGTATTCCGTCTGGCTATCTCCTCACTGATACATTAATTATGTCTACCTATTTAGTTGGCGATGTCCACGGCTGTTTAGTGGAACTCAAAGCGCTATTGGCGCAAGTTTCCTTTAATCCTGAGCAAGATACGCTTTGGTTAACCGGCGATTTAGTCGCACGCGGGCCGGATTCGCTTCAGGTTCTGCGCTTCGTGCGTTCCCTCGGTTCCTCTGTTCGGATGGTGCTTGGCAATCACGATCTACACCTGCTGGCCGTTTATGCCGGTATCAGCCGCAATAAGCCGAAAGATCGTCTCAACGATCTCCTCACCGCGCCGGATGCAGATGAACTCATCAACTGGCTACGCCGCCAGCCGATCCTACAGGCTGATGACGATCTGAAGCTGGTCATGGCGCATGCTGGCATCACGCCACAGTGGGATCTGCCGACAGCACTGATGTGTGCACGCGAAGTTGAATCGATCCTGAGCAGCGACAGCTACCCGCTTTTCCTCGATGCCATGTATGGCGATATGCCGAACCACTGGAGCCCAGAACTGAGTGGACTGGCACGCCTGCGCTTTAGCACCAATGTCTTTACCCGTATGCGCTACTGCTTCTCTGGAGGACAGTTGGATATGCTCTGCAAAGAGCCGCCAGGTCAGGCGCCTTCCCTGCTAAAACCATGGTTTGATTTGCCAAGCCAAATCACCGGAGAATATGCGATTGTGTTCGGCCATTGGGCGTCACTGGAAGGGAAAGGCACACCGGAGAACATTTATGCATTGGATACCGGGTGCTGTTGGGGGGGGGATCTGACGATGCTGCGTTGGGACGATAAACGCTATTTTACGCAACCGTCACTGTCACCAAATACCGAACTCTCTGGTAATATCGCGCCCTCACCGAATGCGTGATGTATTCACGCCAAGGCAAGCCGAGCCACTGTCAAAGAAAGGGGACAGTCGTCCCAGACTGCACTTTTTGGGATGGCGGAACGGCTAGCTCCTCGGCGGGAATCGACCAGATGCCACCGCCAAGAAACCCAGCCAGCCCCACGGCATCTACACCGCCTGACGGTAATTCACGGCGGCGAGGATCGCTCAGGCGGTCAGAATTCAGATTGCTGTTTCTATTCGTCATACGTACGGTTTCCTTGATAGTAAACACAGCGGCTTAAGTGTCTTTCGATTGAACTACGCCTCAATTGAACAACACAAAGACGACCTGTTTTTATACTAACGATGGCCGATGACAGAAATATGAAACGAAAAAACCCGCAACAAGGCGGGCTTGGGGAGATGTCGTCTTCTCCGCACCACTCTGGCGCGGAAAGATGTGCTTAGCGGCGTTCCAGTATTTCGAAACAGTAACTGTGTGAATTACGCTCGTCGGCGTCATGGAATTCGCTGAAAACAGACTGCCATTCATCCGGCTCATAATCAGGGAAATGCGTATCGCCTTCCACCTCGGCATCAATATGCGTCAGGTAGAGGCGGTTAGCCTGTGACAGCATCTGCTGATAAATGCTGCCGCCGCCAATCACCATCACTTCCTCAACGTCACCTGCGGCCGCTAACGCAGCCTCCAGCGATGAAACCCAGGTCACACGATCGTCATCACCAGGATGATTACTGACGACAATGTTCAGCCGACCGGGCAACGGCTGACCGATAGAGCGGAAAGTATTACGCCCCATAATAATGGGCTTTTTAAGTGTATTACGTTTAAACCATGCCAGATCGGCAGGCAAA
This sequence comes from Pectobacterium fontis, assembly GCF_000803215.1. Classification (GTDB taxonomy): domain Bacteria; phylum Pseudomonadota; class Gammaproteobacteria; order Enterobacterales; family Enterobacteriaceae; genus Pectobacterium; species Pectobacterium fontis. The sequence continues at coordinate 53,740 of NZ_JSXC01000018.1, read as the reverse complement.
TGCCACGGCATCGCGTTTTCCATGCCAATCACGCGATCCACTGCCAGTGCAGCAATCAAACTAATAACCATGGTGAAAAAACCCTGTAGGTCAGAAAATTGCTGACACTATACGGAAAGCCCCTCCACTCGTCGATATCAAGACCCAGCGGAAATGTAATATAAGAGTTTTATACACCGGGTCGTTTACGGTAGAGCCAGATCCCCGGCAAAGACAGGCCGATAGACAGCGCGCCGACGATAAAACTGGCCTTCAGGAAATTGGTTACCATGACGCTCATCAGCGCTTCGCTATAGCCAAGATGCGAAATTTCCACCACCGAAATCATCGCCGTATAGGCAGAAATGCCGGGAAACATCGGGATCACGGCCGCGACGGTGAAAACCTTTGGATGCGCCAGCAGCCAGCGTGACCAGCGAATGCCGATAATACCGATCAGAATCGCCGCCAGAAACGACGCCCACTCAATATTCATTCCGAAATGTATTGCCACAAACCGTACGCCATGCCCAACACCGCCCAACAGCGCACAATACGGCAGTGCTTTCAGCGGTACGTTAAAGACCATGGCGAAGCCCAGTGCCGGAACCGCCGCCAGCACCATATCCTGTAAGAACGCCCACAGTAAACTTAAGCCCATCCGCGTAACCCCCACAGCGACATCGCCATCACCACACCAATACAGGTTGCCAACGTCAGCAAACTCGCAACCGTCCAGCGAGCCAAACCGGTATTCACATGCCCTTTAAACATATCCGCTACGGCATTAATCAACGGAAAGCCGGGAACCAACAGCAGCACGCTTGCCGCCATCGCCACCGTCGAGGTTTGAGAAAAAGTGGGTAAACGCATCAACAGCCCGGATGCCGACGTCGCGACAAACGCCGTAATACAGAAATTGATTAACGGATTCAGGTGCCGTGCCGTAAAGACCTGACGGACGTACATTGCCAGACCACTGGCGATCAGTGTGACGATAAAGGCATCCCACCCGCCGCCGTTCAAGCGGCTGAAACAACCGCAGGAAAGCGCCACAACGGAAACCATCAACCAGCGCGGATAACGCAGTGGCTTAATATTCCCCAGACGCTTCTCCACGCCAGCCACATCCAGCAGTTTATGCTCGGCCATGATGACGGCATGCTGAACCTCAATAACGACGTGCATATTAATCCCGCGATCCGCATTCTTTCGTGTCGACGTCAGACAATGCCCCTGCATAATAGTCGTCAGGACAATCGAATTTGCAGAAATCGAACTCTCAACGCTATCGGCACCGAGCGCTATACCCAGCCGCGACGACAACTGCTCCACCACCATACTTTCTGCGCCATGCTGCAACAGCAGCAGCGCACACTGGATACACAGCCGGGTTATTTCCCGCTGGTGTAGCGCTTCCCCCGCCTGTTTGTCGCCACTTAAGTGTTTTGCACCACTTAATGATTCACCGCTCTCGCGTTCACTGACCATGTTGTTATCTCAACCCGCCCCTGAAATTAACCATAAAAAATGAAAGGATAATTGTTAACATATCATCGCCGAATAACCAATAAGTGTGATGCGAATTCATTATTCTGGCGCTATCATTTTAAACGCTCTTGATATCTTCACTCTCTGGAATGACCATGTTAGAAACATCGCTGTTTGTCGCCACCATTTCTACACTAGGCATGCTCTCCCCTGGCCCTGACTTTTTTCTCGTCATCAAGAATGCCGCACGCTATCCACGCGTTACGGCGCTGATGACCGCTTTCGGTGTCATCTGCGGCGTGGCTACTCACATGGCGTACTGCGTCGCTGGCTTGGCCGTCGTCATCACGACGACACCGTGGCTATTTAATGTACTGAAATATGCGGGTGCCGCCTACCTGATCTGGATCGGTATTCAGGCATTATTTGCACGCGGTGGCAGCAAACTGGAGATTTCCCCTCAAGGTCAGCAAAGCGTCAGCCTGAAAAAAGCGTTCCTGCAAGGTTACCTCTGCAATTTGCTTAATCCAAAAGCCACGCTGTTCTTTTTAGCGATGTTCACACAGGTTCTGAATATTGATTCTGGCATCGGTGAAAAACTGTGGTATGCCATGATTATCTGGCTGCTCTCTGTCGTGTGGTGGCCGCTGTTGGTGCTGCTTTTCCAAAGCGAACCCGTACGACGTGGGCTGGCTAAAGCGCAGAAACTGGTGGATAAACTGCTGGGTACGGTACTGATCGCACTGGGTATCAAAGTCGCGCTGGGTTAAACCCAAAACGCTCACCATGAAAAAAGCCAGCGCGGTGACCAACGCTGGCTTTTCTTATCCGCTTATTGCCTACCGAAGTCGGTCAATCAGCCTTGAATCATCGCATGCATTTCCTGTACGGACGTCACCTTCTCCGTCGGATCTGCTGTTAATGACATCGCCGTGGCAAAACCGCCATTCATCGTAGTGTCGTAGTGTACTTTGTATTGCAGCGCACTGCGGCGAATCAGCTTGGAGTCTTCAATCGCCTGACGACCTGCGGTAGTGTTGACGATGTAAGTGTACTCGCCATTCTTGATACGATCCTGAATGTGCGGGCGACCTTCATGCACCTTGTTGACCAGACGCGGGTTAATACCGGCTTCACCCAGTTCAATCGCGGTGCCGTGCGTCGCATCCAGTTCAAAACCGTACTTCAGCAGTTTGGCTGCCAGATCCACCACACGCGCTTTATCACCTTCACGCACGGACAACAGCGCACGTCCGTTTTTCTTCATGTGCGAATTGCTGCCCAGCATCGCCTTGGCAAACGCTTCAGCAAACGTACGACCAACGCCCATCACTTCCCCGGTCGAACGCATTTCTGGCCCCAGAATCGGGTCAACACCAGGGAATTTGTTGAACGGCAGCACCACTTCTTTCACAGAATAGTACGGCGGGATAATTTCTTTCGTCACGCCCTGTTCAGCCAGCGTTTTACCTGCCATCACGCGTGCCGCGACTTTCGCCAGTGGAACGCCGGTGGCTTTCGAGACAAACGGTACGGTACGCGCCGCACGCGGGTTCACTTCAATCAGGTAGACTTCGTTATCTTTCACCGCGAACTGCACGTTCATCAGGCCGCGAACGCAAAGTTCAAACGCCAGTTTTTCAACCTGCTGGCGCATCACATCCTGAATCTCTTTGCTCAGCGTGTAAGCTGGCAGTGAGCAAGCGGAGTCACCGGAGTGAACCCCCGCCTGTTCAATGTGCTCCATAATGCCGCCAATCAGCACGCGCTCACCGTCACAGATCGCATCAACGTCCACTTCGATAGCATCGTCAAGGAAGCGGTCTAACAGTACCGGCGCATCGTTAGATACGCTAACGGCGTTTTGGAAGTAGCGACGCAGGTCAATTTCGTCGTACACGATTTCCATCGCACGACCGCCCAGAACATAAGAAGGACGGACGACCAGCGGATAGCCGATGCCACGCGCTTTTTCTACCGCCTGCTCAATCGTTGCTACCGTGGCGTTTGCAGGCTGTTTCAGCCCCAGACGATTAACCGCCTGCTGGAAACGTTCACGGTCTTCTGCGCGGTCAATCGCATCCGGGCTGGTGCCGATAACCGGCACACCCGCCGCTTCCAGCGCACGCGCCAGTTTCAGCGGCGTCTGCCCACCGTACTGTACGATGACGCCTTTTGGCTTCTCGATACGGACGATTTCCAGCACGTCTTCAAAGGTTACCGGCTCAAAGTACAGACGGTCAGACGTATCATAATCGGTTGAAACGGTTTCCGGGTTGCAGTTAACCATGATGGTTTCATAACCATCTTCACGCAGCGCCAATGAAGCGTGGACGCAGCAGTAGTCAAACTCGATCCCCTGACCGATACGGTTTGGCCCACCGCCCAGTACCATGATCTTGTCACGATCCTGAGTCGGGTTGGCTTCACACTCTTCTTCGTACGTGGAGTACATGTAAGCGGTATCGGTCGCAAATTCTGCCGCACAGGTATCGACACGCTTATACACCGGGTGCAGGTCGTATTTATCGCGCAGTTTGCGAATTTCGCTTTCCGCCACGCCAGCCAGTTTCGCCAGACGCGCATCAGCAAAGCCTTTACGCTTCAGCGTACGCAGGAAATCAGCATCCAGTGCGGTGGCACCTTTCTCTGCGACCTGCTCTTCCAGACGCACCAGCTCTTCAATCTGCACCAGGAACCAGCGATCGACGTTGGTCAGGTTAAAGACGCCATCGACAGACATCCCTGCACGGAAGGCATCGGCGATGTACCAAATACGCTCGGCACCGGCATCTTTCAGCTCGCGGCGGATTTTGGTCAGCGCTTCTGGGTCATCCAAATCCACTTTCGGATCGAAGCCGGTTGCGCCCACTTCCAGACCGCGCAGCGCTTTCTGCAAAGATTCCTGCTGCGTACGGCCAATTGCCATCACTTCACCCACCGATTTCATCTGCGTGGTCAGACGATCATTGGCACCAGCGAATTTTTCGAAGTTGAAACGTGGGATCTTGGTGACAACATAGTCGATAGCCGGCTCGAAGGACGCTGGCGTACGGCCACCAGTGATGTCGTTCATCAGCTCATCAAGCGTGTAGCCTACCGCCAGTTTGGCCGCGATTTTCGCAATCGGGAAGCCGGTCGCTTTAGACGCCAGCGCGGAAGAACGCGATACGCGCGGGTTCATTTCGATAACAATCAGGCGACCGGTTTTCGGGTTCACCGAGAACTGGACGTTAGAACCACCGGTTTCTACGCCGATTTCACGCAGTACCGCCATCGAGGCGTTACGCATGATTTGATATTCTTTATCGGTCAGCGTTTGCGCAGGCGCGACGGTAATCGAGTCTCCGGTGTGGATCCCCATGGCATCGAAGTTTTCGATGGAGCAGACGATGATGCAGTTGTCGTTCTTATCACGCACCACTTCCATCTCATACTCTTTCCAACCAATCAGCGATTCATCAATCAGCAGCTCTTTGGTTGGCGAAAGATCCAGCCCGCGTTCGCAGATCTCTTCAAACTCTTCACGGTTGTAAGCGATACCGCCACCCGTTCCGCCCATCGTGAAGGAAGGACGAATGATGCACGGGAAACCGACGTCAGCCGCGACGGCCAGCGCTTCTTCCATCGTGTGGGCAATACCGGAACGCGCGGTATCCAGACCAATCTTTTTCATTGCCACGTCGAAACGGCGACGATCTTCCGCTTTATCAATGGCATCTGCCGTTGCGCCAATCATGGTGACGCCGAATTCGGCCAGCACGCCCTGACGTTCCAGTTCCAGCGCACAGTTCAGCGCCGTCTGGCCGCCCATCGTTGGCAGCACTGCATCTGGACGCTCTTTTTCAATGATTTTGCGTACCACTTCCCAGTGAATCGGCTCGATGTAGGTCGCATCAGCCATTTCCGGGTCGGTCATAATAGTAGCCGGGTTGGAGTTCACCAGAATAACGCGGTAACCCTCTTCACGCAGCGCTTTACACGCCTGTGCACCCGAGTAGTCAAACTCACACGCCTGACCGATAACAATCGGACCGGCGCCCAGAATCAGGATGCTTTTAATATCTGTACGTTTTGGCATGGTTTCGCTCCTGATTATTTAGCCGAAGAACGGTAAGTCTGAATCAAATCAATAAAGTGGTCGAACAGCGGCGCGGCATCATGCGGGCCAGGGCTTGCCTCTGGGTGCCCCTGAAAGCTGAACGCAGGCTTATCCGTGCGGTGAATTCCCTGAACCGTGTGGTCAAACAGGGATTTATGCGTGACGCGCAGCGTGTTAGGCAAGTTATCTTCATCCACCGCAAAGCCGTGGTTCTGTGCGGTGATCATCACGCAGTTGTTATCCAGATCTTTGACCGGATGGTTGCCACCGTGGTGGCCCAGCTTCATCTTGATCGTCTTCGCACCGCTCGCCAGCGCCAGCAGTTGGTGTCCCAGACAGATGCCGAATACCGGAATATCGGTTTCCAGGAAAGTTTTAATCGCCCGAATCGCGTAGTCGCACGGTTCCGGGTCGCCCGGGCCGTTAGAGAGGAAAATACCGTCTGGATTCAGCTTCAGCACGTCTTCTGCCGGTGTCTGTGCCGGAACCACCGTCAGGCGGCAACCGCGATCTACCAGCATACGCAAAATGTTGCGTTTCACCCCGTAGTCATAAGCCACAACGTGGTAAGGCAGCTCGCTTTCGTTTTTCGCCGCAGGCAATTCGCCTTCCAGCGTCCAGCTTCCCTGTAACCAACTGTAGCTTTCCGCCGTTGTCACTTCTTTGGCCAGATCCATCCCTTTCAGGCCGGGGAAGGCTTTCGCTTTCTCCAGCGCGACGGCAGCATCCGGCGCATCGCCCGCGATAATGCAGCCATTCTGTGCGCCTTTTTCACGCAGCAGACGGGTCAGTTTACGGGTATCAATGTCGGCAATGGCAACGATGTTGTTGCGTTTGAGATATTCAGACAGGCTTTCTTCACTACGGTAGTTGCTGGCAATCAGAGGTAAATCGCGAATAACCAGACCTTGAGCCTGTACAGAGGGAGATTCTTCATCGTTGGCATTAGCGCCAACATTACCGATATGGGGATAAGTGAGGGTGACAATCTGGCGAGAATAGGAAGGATCAGTAAGGATTTCTTGATAACCGGTCATCGACGTATTGAAGACCACTTCCCCCACTGCCGACCCTTCTGCCCCAATGGCCCGACCGTGGAATTGGGTTCCGTCTTCCAGAACCAATAGCGCTGACTTAATCAAAACACCCTCCAAGGAATAAACAATCACGTTATTTGCATATTAATTCAGATTCGAGCCACTAAATCAATGCAAAAACTACCTGTAAGGCCAATTTTTGGCAAATTGGGCGCATTTTAATGATGGTCTTCCTGATTGTCTACCCAAACTGCTTTTTTTCTCTTATTTTTATGCTTTACGAAATAAATAGCCGCCCACTGACGTAAAAAACCACATCAACTTAGGCAAGTAAACGGTTGCGAGACAACATCGTTAAAATAAGGATAACAAATCACCAGCAGAGGGCATTTTAAGAGTAAAGAAGGATAACCACCCGGATAAAAGCGAATGAAAGATAGATAAATGAGAACAATGAAATAAAAATGACATGTAGGTAGAAAAAGAAAAGGTGATCATTAAAATAACCACCTTTATCAGTAAGATAATTTTTTATAAAAGAATTAAAAAACTACAAAACATCCAGAGAAAGCACATCTCTCATATCAAAAAGTCCATTTTCTTTCGAACTAATCCAGATGGCGGCTCTTACTGCACCATTAGCAAATGTCATGCGGCTGGATGCCTTATGGGTAATCTCAACGCGTTCGCCAATGTCAGCAAACATCGCCGTATGTTCACCAACGATATCACCAGCCCGCACAGTAGCAAAACCAATGCTTTTCGGATCGCGTTCACCCGTATGACCTTCACGGGCATACACGGCACAGGACTTCAGATCGCGCCCCAGCGCATCGGCAATCGCTTCGCCCATCGCCAACGCAGTGCCAGACGGCGCATCCACTTTGTGGCGGTGGTGTGCTTCAATGATTTCGATATCCGTATAGTCGCCCATGACCTTGGCGGCTTTTTCCAGCAGCTTCAGCATGACATTGACGCCAACGCTGAAGTTCGCCGCAAACACAATGCCGATATCCTGTGTTGCCTGTTTAATCGCCGCCTTTCCTGCGTCATCAAAGCCGGTAGTCCCAATAATCATGCCCTTACGGTGCTGACGGCAAAATGCCAGATGCGCTAATGTGCCTTCCGGGCGAGTGAAGTCGATCAAAATATCGAAATCATCCTGCACGGCATCCAAACTTTCCTGCACGGTAATGCCGTTTTTACCCAGCCCGGCCAGTTCACCTGCATCGCTGCCGATCAGAGACGACCCAGAACGCTCCAGCGCCGCGCCCAATACCACGCCGTCCATTTGCTCGATAGCCTGAATCAACTGGCGTCCCATACGGCCGCCTGCACCGACAACCGCAATACGGATGGATAAATCCTTCATAATGTCTCTCTCTTTTTGCTTCTGACGACATAAAAATAACATCAGGTTAACGGGCGCTGCGCACTATCGCCAGCGGATTTACCGCCAGATTAGAAAATACTGTTTGAAACCGCAGAAAATCAGCAAAACTGTCTCGCTATCGGTATCAGGATCCTGCATCAGAGCAGTAATAATAGGCAAAGTGTTTGAAGACATGCGGAAAAGGTCAAAAATAAACCACATGGCATAACGCATAAAAATTCATTTTTATGCATTAACATTTTGATGAATGAATAACAGCAAAGGAAAACGGAAGGGAATAACAGCGGTAAGGCCGAAACCCTACCGCATGAATCAACTAATCGACCTGTTTGACGTCAACACGCAGCTCTTTCGGCACTTCAAAGACGATGTTTTCTTCACGTCCCTGCATTTCAACCGCAACCTTGCCGCCCAATTCTTTCAGGCGCTGAATCACCTGTTGTACCAGAATATCCGGTGCAGATGCGCCTGCGGTTACCCCAACATGCGAAGCACCATTGACCCATGACTCCTGTATATCTTCCGCAGAATCAATCAGATAAGCTGATTTCCCCGCTCGCTGCGCCAATTCAGCAAGGCGGTTGGAGTTTGAGGAGTTTTTAGAACCCACGACAAACACGACATCTGCCTTATCCGACAAATGACGCACCGCTTCCTGACGATTGGTCGTGGCATAACAGATATCATCTTTACGCGGGCCAACGATTTGGGGAAAACGCTCGCGCAACGCATCAATCACCGCATAGGTATCATCAACAGAAAGCGTAGTCTGTGTCATAAAACACAAATTACTTTCGTCTTTTACCTGTAGCTGCCAGACATCTTCCGGTGACTCGACCAGATACATGCCGCCATCCGCATTGCTGTATTGCCCCATCGTCCCTTCCACTTCAGGGTGTCCGGCATGTCCGATAAGAATCGCTTCCACGCCTTTCTTACTGGCTCTGGCCACTTCCATATGCACTTTAGTGACCAACGGACAGGTCGCATCGAAGACCGTCAGGTCACGGCTTTTGGCTTCATTACGTACCGCTTGCGAAACACCATGCGCCGAGAAAATCAAAATCGCCCCATCCGGCACGTCTTCGATCTGCTCAATAAAAATCGCGCCACGTTCACGTAATCCATTGACGACATAGCGATTATGTACCACTTCATGACGAACGTAGATCGGCGTGCCAAACAGCTCCAGTGCACGTTCCACAATGCTGATAGCACGATCGACACCGGCACAAAAGCCGCGTGGATTAGCCAGCAGGATCTGCATGTGTCACCTCCTGTTGTACGGGATCGATATCCAGCACCTCGAGATCGAAGGTAATCGCCTGACCGGACAAAGGATGATTAAAATCGACCGTCACGGACTCTTCGGTCACATCACGGATAATGCCCGGCATATCGTTTCCAGCAACACCGCTGAACAACATGATAGTGCCTACATCCGGCACACCGGTCTGGGCGAAATCACGACGCAAGAAGAACTGGATCAGGTTCGGGTTGGTCGGCCCAAAGGCCGACTCCGGCGACAGCGTAAATTTGCGTTTATCACCCCGCTTCAACCCCAACAGATGTTGTTCCAGCCCGTCAGACAAGCTGCCGTCGCCAAGACGAAACAGCGCTGGCTTACCGCGCTCACGCGTGGATTCGGCCGTAGAACCATCCTCCAGCGTCAGGATAAAATGCACCAACAGCGCGCTGTTATGCTGAACACTCTCGGACATCAGTGACCCTTTTGCTTAACGGTATCAGTATCATCATGCGTGCTGAAAAACCCTTCCAGTACGATGAGCGCCGCACCAATGCAGATGGCGGTGTCGGCGAGGTTAAAGGTAGCGAAATGCCAGTCACCGACATAGAAATCGATAAAATCGACGACAAATCCGTGCCATGTCCGGTCAAACAGGTTGCCCAATGCGCCACCGATAATCAGCGAATACGCAATGTTATTGAGCCTGTGTTTGCCGCTGCCACGGTACATCATCACCAGCAGCGCAACCACAATCGCAATCGCGATACCGGCAAAGAACCAACGTTGCCAGCCACCTTTATCCGCCAAAAAGCTGAATGCTGCGCCGTAGTTACGGGCATAATGCAGATTCAGAGAAGGCATCACAGGCACCGTGTCCCCCAGCGCAAAGTGGGTAAGAATCCACTGCTTGCTGCCAAGATCGACAACTAAAACCAGTAGCGCCAGCCAAAGCCAGCGCAGTCCACTCGAACAGATCTTATTCATCAGACAAATTTACGCTCTTCGCCATTGCCGCCCACGTTGGTCGCACAGCGACCACAAACTTCAGGATGCTCGGCATTGCTACCGATATCCGTCTCATAATGCCAGCAGCGTGGACATTTGTGCCCTTCTGCCTCACTTAAGGCAATTTTCAGGCCGGTGAGTTCCGTCGCCTGCGCGCTATCCGGCGCATTCTCATAACGTTCCACCCGCGCTTTGGAGGTCAACAGGGCAAAGTGGAGTTCCTGATGAAGCTGATTCAATTTGCCTGCCAGATTCTCATCGGCATACAGCGTGACAGAGGCCTCCAGCGAACCACCGATGCGCTTGTCATTACGCGCCTGTTCGATGACTTTGTTCACTTCGCTACGCACTTTCAGCATATCAGCCCAGAACGCATCGTTCATAGTTTCCGCCGTATCCAGTGCGAACAAGCCGCCATACCACTCTTCAGTAAAGACGTACTGCGCACGCTCGCCCGGTAGGTAGCTCCAGATCTCATCCGCAGTGAAGGACATGATCGGTGCCATCCAGCGCACCAGCGCTTCTGAGATATGGTATAGCGCAGTCTGGCAGCTACGGCGTGCAACGCTGTCGCTTTTTGCCGTGTACTGACGATCTTTAATGATATCCAGATAGAAGGAGCCCATCTCGATCGAGCAGAACTGCATCAGACGTTGTACGACACGGTGGAAATCGTAGCTTTCATACGCTTCGAGGATCTCTTCCTGCGCCGCTTTCGCGCAGCCAACCGCCCAGCGATCCAGCACAACCATCTCTTCCGGCTTCACGCTGTCTTTCTGGGGATCGAATCCGTTCAGGTTCGCCAACAGGAAACGTGCGGTATTGCGAATACGGCGATAGGCATCGGCAGAGCGCTTCAGGATCTCATCGGATACGGCGATTTCACCGGAGTAATCCGTTGAACCGATCCACAGGCGCAGAATGTCGGCACCCAGCTTGTTCATCACATCTTGCGGGCTGACGGTATTCCCGATCGATTTGGACATCTTGCGGCCCTGACCATCAACGGTGAAACCGTGAGTCAGCACCTGACGGTAAGGCGCTTTGCCTTTGATCGCGGTGGAGATCATCAGTGAAGACATGAACCAGCCGCGATGCTGGTCGGAACCTTCCAGATACATATCCGCTGCGTGACCGCCAAATTCAGGACGCACATCGACGACAGAGGCGTGCGTCGATCCCGAATCGAACCACACGTCCAGCGTGTCCGGCACTTTGACGTAGTTATCTGCATCCACGCCCAACACATCAGCCGGATCGAGATCCCACCACGCCTGAATGCCGTCGGCTTCAACACGTTTCGCCACAGCCTCAATCAGCTCAGCGGTGCGCGGGTGCAGCTCTTCTGTCTCTTTGTGAACGAACAGCGACATCGGCACGCCCCAGGTACGCTGACGAGAGATACACCAGTCAGGACGGTTAGCAACCATCGCTTCGATACGCGCCTGACCCCAATCCGGGATCCACTGTACGCCTTTGATTTCAGACAGCGACTGCTTGCGCAGGCCTTTCTGATCCATGCTGACAAACCACTGCGGCGTGGCGCGGAAAATGATCGGCGATTTATGACGCCAGCAGCACGGATAGCTGTGCTGCAATTTCTCTACGTGCAGCAACATGCCTTTTTCACGCAGAATCTCAACGATCAGATCGTTGGCTTTGAAAACGAATTTGCCATCCAGTTCAGGATAGGTGCCGCTCAGGTAGCAGCCGTTCGGCCCCACCGGGTTGGCGATTTCCAGGTTGTATTTCTGGCTGATCACATAGTCGTCAGGACCGTGACCACCAGCGGTATGTACCGCGCCCGTACCCGCATCCAGCGTTACGTGCTCGCCCAGAATAGCTGGCACGTCAAAGTTCAGGAACGGGTGTTTGAAACGCAACAGTTCAAGATCCACGCCTTTACAGTCGCTCAGTACAATCCACTGAGTCACACCGATGCGTTTCATCACACTTTCAACCAGATCGGCTGCCAGAATCAGCGCCTGACCGTCAATCTGTACCAGTTGATAATCGAACGCCGCGTTCAATGAAATCGCACGGTTGGCCGGCAGCGTCCACGGCGTCGTCGTCCAGATCACCAGCGAAACGGGGCCGTCTACGCTGCTCACGCCGAATTTCGCCAAGACCGCCGCTGCATCGCTGGCGTTAAAGGTCACATCAATGGACGGGGAGATTTTGTCATAGTATTCGACTTCCGCTTCCGCCAGCGCGGAACCGCAGTCGGCACACCAGTGAACCGGCTTCGCGCCCTTGTGCAGGTGGCCGTTTTCAATGATGCGACCCAGCGCACGAATGATGTTCGCTTCGGTTTTGAAATCCATCGTCAGGTAAGGACGATCCCAGTCGCCCAGTACGCCAAGACGAATAAAATCAGCCTTCTGCCCAGCAACCTGCTCGGCCGCGTATTTACGGCACGCTGCGCGGAATTCTGCCGCACTGACTTTCTCACCCGGCTTACCAATCAACTGCTCTACTTTCAGCTCAATCGGCAGACCGTGGCAGTCCCACCCCGGCACATAAGGAGAGTCATAGCCAGAGAGGCCTTTCGATTTAACGATAATATCTTTCAGAATCTTGTTAACTGAGTGACCAATATGAATACTGCCGTTCGCATACGGAGGGCCGTCGTGCAGAATGAAAGTTTTCTTTCCCTTCTTCGCATTGCGAATAATCCCGTACAGATCCTGCTCATACCAACGTTTCAGCATGTCAGGTTCGCGCTTGGCCAAATCGCCACGCATCGGGAACCCTGTTTCCGGCAAGTTCAGGGTAGTCTTATAATCACTCATTAGATTCTCGATTTCGTTTCGGCTAGAAAAATTAAACCGGTGTCTTTAACCCGAAGAACGTCCGGGCTGCCACCACATCATCGGCGATTTGCTGTTTTAACGCATCGAGCGAAGCAAAACGCTGTTCATTACGGATCTTTTTACGCAGTACGACTTCAATATGACGACCATAGATATTCATCGCCACATCCAGTAAATGCACTTCAAGCTGCTGGCGTTTATCGCCATTTACCGTCGGACGCGTGCCAATATTGGCAACGCCTGGCAGCGGCTCTTGTCCCAGCCCATAAACGCTAACGGCATAGACGCCGCTTACGGGGGAAACCTGACGTTTCAGCGGCAGGTTGGCGGTAGGGAACCCAATGGTTCGCCCCAATTCTTTGCCATGCTCTACACGACCAGAAATGCAGTAAGGATGACCCAGCAGACTTTCCGCTCGTTCGAGTTCATCACGGCGGAGCGCTTCACGCACCGCCGTGCTGCTGACCCGTTTGCCGCCATCACAGAACGAATCAGTGCTGATGACATCAAACCCCGCTTCACGCCCAGCTTTCTGTAATAACAGGAAATCCCCCTGACGACCAGCCCCGAAACGGAAGTCATCCCCCACCACCAGAAACTTCACGCCCAGTTTCTTCACCAACAGGGAAGAAACAAATGTCTCGGCATCATTCGCAGCAAAACACGCATCGAACCGGACGCACAGTAGGTAGTCCACGCCAGCCTGCGCCAGATATTTTACTTTGTCACGCAGACGCGTCAGACGTGCGGGCGCTTTTTCCGCCGCGAACAATTCCAGCGGCTGTGGTTCAAAAATCATCACCATCACTGGCAGACCACGATCGCGCCCTTCCTGCTTCAGTCGTTCAAGCAGCATTTGGTGTCCAAGGTGCACGCCATCAAAATTACCAATAGTGAGCACACAGCCATAATGGTGTGCCCGAAGATTGTGTATACCGCGAATTAGCTGCATGGCTGGCCCAGAACAAAGGGTTAATATTATGGAAATCGGCGGATTATACCTTGTACAGCGAGTAAGGTTAACCCGCGATTCGCTCCTTTTACCGCCACCTTGTAAATCGTACCAATATTTGCACATTTTTTAGCTGAATCATCGACGAATTCTGCCCATCCACAGAATATCTGGATAGTGGCTCACCTTATACAACCTGACTTTACAGAGAGCAGACAAGGTTTTATCAAATTCAGAATGAATTTATGATGCGAAAGGCTGTATTCCACTGCGTGAAGCTGCTAAAATCCTGCGCCATCACAACGTAACAAGTGTCGACGTACAAACGACGCTTATTTGCACAAATCCATTGACAAACGAAGGCCAAACGGGCATATTCCACGGCCTTTGAATTGTCCTCGATTGAATATATTTGGGAGTTGGACCTTGGCTAATATCAAATCAGCTAAGAAACGCGCCGTACAATCTGAGAAGCGCCGTAAGCATAACGCAAGCCGTCGCTCAATGATGCGTACTTTCATCAAGAAAGTATACGCGGCGATCGCGACTGGCGATAAAGAAGCGGCACAGAAAGCATTTAGCGACATGCAACCAATCGTGGATCGTCAAGCTGGTAAAGGCTTGATCCACAAAAACAAAGCTGCACGTCATAAATCCAATCTGGTTGCGCGCATCAACGCCATGCAATAATCGCGCGTCTGCGTGTTGTTGCTAAGAAAAACCGGCTCAGGCCGGTTTTTTTACGTTCGTCATATCACCAAAAATGCTCAACTTCCCCCGTTCCCCAACCACGTTCTCACAGAAACGTACTGAGAAATCGGCATGGCATACACCCTGTACGCCGCATAAGCCAACTACCGAGCCGATTTGTTCTGCGACGACAACACTCCGCGTAGTGCCAGATAGCCAAGTAGCGCAGACAGCCCTGACGCCAGCAAGATCCCCAGCTTGGCATAGGTAATCAATTCTACATCGCCACCAGAAAATGCCAGTAACGTAATAAATATCGACATAGTAAAGCCGATACCGCACAACACCGACACCGCCGCGATCTGGTTAAAGCGCACGCCAGCGGGCAGACGCGCGTAGCCTAACCGTATGGTTAGCCAACTGAATAAGGTCACGCCCAGCGGCTTACCTATCACTAGCCCAGTGGCAATACCAAGGGTCAGAGGTGAAAGCAGTTTTTCCAACACAACTCCCTGTAGCACAATCCCCGCGTTAGCGAAGGCAAATAGCGGGATAATCAGAAACGTAACCCACGTTTGCAAACCATGCTCCAGCGTGGTTGCCGGAGAAGGTTCCCTATCGGCTGCCCGCAAAGGAATAAAAAATCCGACGATCACCCCAGCCAGCGTCGCATGAACGCCACATTTCAGGATGCAAACCCACAGGACGATCCCCACCAGCAAATAGGCCGAGGTTTTCCTGACCTGCTGTCTATTCATATAGGCCAACACGGCAATCGCCAGCGCCGCGCCGCCCAGCGCAGGCCAAAAAATCTGTTGTGTATAAAACAGGGCAATAATCAGAATGGCTCCCAGATCGTCGATAATCGCCAACGCCAGCAGGAAGACTTTCAGCCCTGCGGGAACGCGCTTGCCCAGTAACGTCAACACCCCAACAGCAAACGCGATATCTGTCGCAGTGGGAATAGCCCAACCAACACGCGTCACCTCATCATTCGCGTTGAAAAGCAAAAACAGCAAGGCAGGAAAAATCATTCCTCCTACCGCCGCCGCCAGTGGCAGCATCGCCTGCTGACGGCTGGCCAGCGTGCCTTGCACTAATTCGCGTTTCACTTCCAGGCCAATCAGCAGGAAGAAAATCGCCATCAGACCATCGTTAATCCACAACAGCAGGTTCTTATTAATTTCCAGTGCGCCAAACCGCATTTCCACGGGCATCATCAGGAACTGCTGATAGCCCACAGCAGTAACCGAACAATTGGCAAGTGCGAGTGCCAACACCGTTGCCAGCATTAACACGACACCCGCAGCCGCATCCAGTCCGATAAAACGGCGAATCATTGTTATCATTGACTTAATCTCTCATCAGACACGAACGACAATACCGTTCGCTTGCTTTTCTTGCTGGCAAGATTACGCAATCTAATCACTCGTTAAAAGCAGATTAAAATTGGCTTAATGCGCGAAAACATCGATCTATTGCATTGAGAACGCATAAAAAAACCGGCAGGTTTGACCCCGCCGGTCTTTTATTACGCGTTAACGGTAAGCCATTAACGGGTCAAATCGTCAAAAAATTTCTTCACACCATCGAAGAAGCTTTTCGAACGCGGGCTGTTTCTTTCACCAGACGGGCCACCGAAGCTCTCGTCGAGTTCTTGCAGTAGCTGTCTTTGACGCTCGTTCAGATTCACCGGCGTTTCAACCACTACACGGCACAGCAGGTCGCCCTGCGCCCCGCCGCGTACTGATTTCACACCTTTGCCACGCATACGGAACAGTTTCCCGGTTTGCGTTTCCGCAGGCACTTTCAGCTTCACGCGGCCATCCAGCGTCGGAACTTCAATCTCGCCGCCTAATGCTGCCATCGCAAAGTTGATCGGTACTTCGCAGTACAGATTATTCTCTTCACGCTGGAAGATTGGGTGCGCTTTAACCTGCACCTGAACGTACAAATCACCTGACGGTGCGCCGTGCTCACCCGCTTCACCTTCACCAGACAAGCGGATACGGTCACCCGAGTCCACGCCCGCCGGAATTTTCACCGACAGCGTTTTGCTCTTCTCTACGCGCCCATGACCGTGACATTTGACGCACGGATCTTTAATGATCTTGCCGCGACCATGACAGTGTGGACATGCCTGCTGTACGGTAAAGAAGCCCTGACGCATCTGCACCTGACCGTTACCATGACAGGTTGGACAAGTGACTGGCGAACTCCCCGGCTTCGCGCCGTTGCCGTGGCACACATCACACTCTTCCAGTGCGGGAATACGGATCTCTTTGGTGACGCCACGTACTGCTTCTTCTAGCGTCAACTCCATGTTGTAGCGTAAATCGGATCCACGGCTCGCGCGCTGACGGCGACCGCCGCCAAAAATGTCACCGAACACGTCGCCAAAAATATCACCAAAATCGGCACCGCCGCCGCCAAAGCCGCCGCCTCCGCCCATACCACCTTGCTCAAACGCCGCGTGACCGTACTGGTCGTAAGCGGCACGTTTTTGCGCGTCGGTAAGGATCTCGTAGGCTTCTTTGATCTCTTTGAACTTGGCTTCTGCCTCGCTATCACCCTGATTACGATCCGGGTGGTACTTCATCGCCAGACGCTTGTACGCTTTCTTTATTTCGCGCTCATCTGCACTTTTAGCAACGCCCAGAGTTTCGTAATAATCTTGCTTCGCCATTTCTTTTCCTGCCCCTCAACATGCGTGCACGGGCGCAGAGTTTCCTCGACGCCCGTGCTGATTGCCAGCAATAGCCTTGTGGCTGCTACTGCGCCCGCTCAAGGGCGATTACTTTTTATCTTTTACTTCTTCAAACTCAGCATCAACGACATCGTCATCGCGACGAGCAGAGGCATCATCTGCGGCACCTTCAGCACCTGGCTGTGGCTGAGACGCTTCCAGCAGCTTGCCGGACACCTGAACCAGCGCCTGAATTTTCGCTTCGATTTCTGCTTTGTCTTCGCCTTTCAGCGCGCTTTCCAGCGCTTTCAGTGCGTCTTCAATGGCAGTTTTATCATCAGCAGCCAGCTTATCGCCCACTTCTTCCAGTTGCTTACGCGTGCTGTGCAGCAGGTGATCGCCCTGGTTACGAGCCTGAACCAGCTCTTCAAATTTACGGTCAGATTCAGCGTTCGCTTCTGCATCACGTACCATTTTCTGAATTTCTTCTTCGTTCAGACCAGAAGATGCCTTAATGGTGATTTTCTGCTCGCGACCGCTGTTTTTGTCTTTCGCGGAAACGTGCAGGATACCGTCGGCATCGATATCGAAAGTGACTTCGATCTGCGGCATACCGCGCGGTGCAGCCTGAATCCCATCCAGATTAAACTGACCCAGCGATTTGTTGTCGTGCGAACGCTTACGCTCACCCTGTAGAACGTGAATCGTTACCGCAGACTGGTTATCTTCCGCCGTTGAGAACACCTGACTGTGTTTCGTCGGGATCGTGGTGTTTTTAGCGATCAGCGCCGTCATCACACCGCCCATGGTTTCGATACCCAGAGACAGCGGAGTGACGTCCAGCAGCAGAACGTCTTTCACGTCACCAGACAACACACCACCCTGCACTGCCGCACCGATAGCAACCGCTTCGTCCGGGTTCACGTCTTTACGTGGCTCTTTACCGAAGAAGTCAGCAACTTTCTTCTGCACCAGAGGCATACGCGTCTGACCACCCACCAGAATCACGTCCTGAATTTCAGAAACGGACAGGCCAGCATCCTGTAGAGCCACTTTCAGCGGTTCCAGAGAACGGTTAACCAGCTCTTCTACCAGTGATTCCAGTTTCGCACGGGTCACTTTGATGTTCAGGTGCTTAGGACCGGTCGCATCTGCCGTGATGTATGGCAGGTTAACGTCGGTCTGCTGTGCAGAAGACAGCTCGATCTTGGCTTTTTCTGCGGCTTCTTTCAGACGCTGCATAGCCAGCGGATCGTTGCGCAGGTCGAAACCTTGCTCTTTCTTAAATTCATCAACCAGATAGTTGATCATGCGGCTATCGAAGTCTTCGCCACCCAGGTGGGTGTCACCGTTGGTCGCCAGAACTTCAAAGGTTTTTTCGCCATCCACTTCATCGATTTCGATGATGGAAATATCGAACGTACCGCCGCCCAGATCGTAGACCGCGATAGTGCGGTTGCCCACTTCTTTGTCCAGACCGTATGCCAGCGCTGCCGCGGTTGGTTCGTTGATGATACGTTTAACTTCCAGACCCGCGATACGACCAGCATCTTTGGTTGCCTGACGCTGCGCATCGTTGAAGTAAGCCGGTACAGTGATAACCGCTTCGGAGATCGTCTCACCCAAATAGTCTTCTGCCGTTTTCTTCATTTTTTTCAGCACTTCGGCTGAAATCTGCGGCGGAGCCATTTTCTGATCTTTCACTTCCAGCCAGGCATCACCATTATCTGCCGCGATAATTTTGTACGGCATGATGTTGGCATCGCGCTGCACTTCTTCGTCTTTAAAACGACGGCCAATCAGACGCTTAATAGCAAACAGGGTATTTTTCGGGTTGGTCACTGCCTGACGTTTAGCCGGTTGGCCAACCAGAGTTTCACCATCTTGCGTATAAGCAATGATTGAAGGCGTGGTGCGATCGCCTTCGCTATTTTCCAGTACTTTTACCTGAGTACCGTCAATAATCGCGACACAAGAGTTGGTTGTACCCAGGTCGATACCAATAATCTTACCCATCTAAACATCTCCACTAAAAAGTCATATTCGGTATGGTGGTTAAACCTACTGTGCGGGCGAAATGTCGTTTTTCAACAAGATTTCTCGTCTTACAACGACACCCCCTCGTTTTCATCAGCAGCACACATTTATTTTCATGCTCACCACCGATGTCACGGCCCGACACACGCCTTTGCGGCAGGTCAAACGGTTTCGGTTGCAAATAAGATGGGGCCAACATTTCTTTCATCAAGGGGGGAAGATGAAAAAAAATGGCCTTTATCCCTCTTACGATCAAACTATTCTGCCTTGTCCATGTTGTGTCGACTCCAAACGCCCGATATGATGCCGCGCTCGCCGCAGAAATGGGAACATTTCCCTACACAATGGCGGGCAATAACACCCAAACGACACCTATCCCAACGTGATTGGCGCATTCACTAACCTGAATGCCGCAGCCGACGCGAAGGGACTATTAATAATCTGTTATTGCAGAGGATTTATGAGCACGAACACGTTGGCAAATCCTGGTCCATTAGGACTGATGGGCTTCGGGATGACCACTATTCTGTTGAACCTGCACAACGCAGGCTTTTTCCCGCTGTCTTCCATCATTCTTAGCATGGGTATTTTCTACGGCGGTATTGCCCAGATTCTGGCTGGCCTGCTGGAATATAAAAAAGGCAATACGTTTGGCGTGACCGCGTTTACGTCTTATGGCGCTTTCTGGCTGACGCTGGTTGCTATTCTGATGCTGCCGAAAATGGGTCTGGCGGAAGCCAGCGATGCCCAGTTCCTTGGCGTTTTCCTTGGCCTGTGGGGCATCTTCACGCTGTTTATGTTCTTCGGCACCTTCGGCACCAACCGCGCCCTGCAATTTGTGTTTGGCAGCCTGACCGTGCTGTTTGCTCTGCTGGCTGTGGGTAACTTTACCGGCAACCACGCGCTGCTGACCTTTGCGGGTTACGAAGGCATCATCTGTGGTGCAAGCGCCATTTATCTGGCAATGGCTGAAGTGCTGAACGAGAAGTTTGGCCGCAGCGTCCTGCCAATCGGTTCATGTGGCGCGTCCCACTAAGTTCTGATGCGATAGGCGCGATCTGTCAGCAATCGTGACGTTACAGGCTAGCGCGCCCTGTCAATTTGGCAGGGCGCGTTTTTTTATGGCGGGACTTAAACTTCTACGGTCGAACGATGATGAGCGTCGCTATCGATTGCAGTACGCGAATCAGCATCCAGATCGCGTTGCAAATAAACACCTAACAGCAACCCTACAGCGGCCAGTGTCAGCACATAGAATGCTGGCGCCAGCGGCGTTGCTTTCATGATTAATGTGACAAAGACAGGCGTCAGCCCGCCGAAAATGGCATAGGAAACGTTGTAGGAAAACGAAATCCCCGAGAACCGCACTGCCGCCGGAAACGCCCGCACCATAACATAAGGCACGCATCCCACCACGCCCACGCTGAGTCCGGCAATCGCATAGCTGACAAACAGTAGCGTCGTACTGCTTGCTGCTGAGCTGTAAAAGAACCCACTGCATGCGGCCAACAACAGGCTGCCGATAATAAACAACTTGCTGGCACCAAAGCGATCCACCAACAACCCGGCACCGACACATCCCACCATCAACGCAATCGTTGCCAGACAGTTCGCCTGTAATGCCAGCGCGGCGGGAATACCGTGGACTTTTTGCAGGTAGGTCGGGGCCATCAGGATAACAACGACGATGCACGCAGACAGCAGCCAGGTCAGCAGCATTGATACAACCACCGCACGTTTATGATTCAGAACAACCGATTTTAGCGGTAGCTCTGCCGCCAGCTTTTTCTGTGCCTGCATTTCCATAAAAATCGGCGTTTCCTGCAACCAGCGGCGTAAATACATGGCGACAAGGCCGAATACCCCACCAATGAAGAATGGCAGACGCCAGCCGCCGCCCGACATCTGTTCTGGCGTCAGCACCGTATTCAACAATGTTGCAATCAATGACCCCAGCAGAATCCCCATCGTTAATCCAGCCGTCAGCGTACCGCAGGCAAAGCCAATACGTGCACGAGGCACATGTTCAGCAACAAAGACCCACGCACCGGGGACTTCCCCACCGATTGCGGCACCTTGCAGCACACGCATTAACAGCAGTAAAAGCGGTGCGGCAATACCAATAGTTTCATAGGTCGGTAGCAAGCCCATTGCCAGCGTCGGCAACGCCATCAGCAATATGCTCAGGCTGAACATTTTCTTACGCCCGCTTTTATCACCAAAGTGCGCCATGATGATGCCGCCAAGCGGGCGAGCCAGATAGCCTGCGGCGAAAATGCCGAACGTCTGCACCTGCCGCAGCCATTCGGGAATATCCGGTGGGAAGAAGAGATCGCCAATCACGGCGGCAAAGAAGACAAAAATAATAAAATCGTAAAACTCTAACGCGCCGCCCAGCGCCGCCAGAGACAGCGTTTTGTAGTCCTGCCGATTTAACCGACGCGGCTGGGCCTGTTGATTCTGAGTCATAAGTTACCGTGCATTGCCAGAGTGAGAAAAAACCTCACCGCAGTGTGTAAAGTATAAATTACTATATCGGCAAAATTTTTATACACCAGCAAAGCTGAATCTTATGTTTCAAATCGGCTAACTTCAGTCTTTTATTTTGCGTACGGCATTTTTAGGGCGAAAAGCTGCTACCACCGCCGCATTGGTTTCGATGTAAGGGCCTTCCAGCAGTTGGATACAATACGGTACGCTGGCAAAAATACCGGCCACAATCACCTTACCATCGGCATCTTTTAAACCCTCTAGCGTTTCCTTAATCGACTTGGGCTGCCCAGGTAAGTTGAGAATCAGCGCCTGTTTACGCAGCACGCCGACCTGACGAGAGAGGATTGCGGTAGGAACAAAGCGCAGGCTGATCTGCCGCATTTGCTCGCCAAACCCCGGCATTTCTCGATCGGCAACGGCCAGCGTAGCATCCGGCGTAACATCACGACGTGCCGGCCCCGTTCCCCCGGTTGTCAGCACCAGATGACAACCGCGTTCATCCACCAGCTCACACAGGGTTTGTTCAATCATTGGCTGTTCATCCGGCACCAGTCGAGTTTCCACTTCAAAAGGCGTGGTCAATGCGGTAAGGAGCCAGGATTCCAGCTCTGGGATGCCTTTATCCTGATAAACTCCGTTAGACGCGCGGTCAGATACGGAGACCAATCCAATACGCAATACGTTCATAAGCACCTCAGTCTACATAAAACACTAATTTTATCAGGACATTGAACGCGTTTAACAAACAATTAGCTCGTATGAGGAGATTCACACTGCATCCGTTATTTAACGCCATAGGGGTATTGATTTTGATAATAATTATTAAATATCGTCTCAAAAAAGCCAAAAAATCACCAACACCGCTACGCAATTAAAATTTAAGGCTAGTCGACTCATAAAAAAGATCGCTTACCCATTAAGAACGTACGAAATAAGTTGATAGATTAAAGGATATCTGTCGCGACAGAGCACACGTTAAATCGAATAATATGATAAAATCAAAGCACTTCTTTAGCATCAGAATAAGTAAAAAAGCCCTATAAAGGAAGTCACCATGAACGACCTTAAATACACTATTCTAAAATTTTTTGCTCACCCGACATACGTCTTTTTTCTGTTCGGGGCTGTTTCCTTTATTGCTACCATCACCACTATGCACGAGTCAGATAAGAACATCTGGCAAGCAGAACGACATAACCTCGATACCACCATTAAGACGTATGAATCTTATGGTGCAGGGGGAGAAGTCACAGAGAACGATATCACACGAGAAACGGGCAGCTATGTATCAACTCGCGTGAGGACATGGGTATTTAATACACGCGATACCCATCATGAATGTATTAATCGATTATCCTCATCCGATCTCACATTTAATGATATGAATATCATTCGCCTTTGCCAGAATAAACTCCCCTCTATTGGAGAATTTGCAGGAAAAGGCACTATCACGATCATTTTCCCTATTCTCTCTCCTACTGATGACTTATTAGGAATTCGTATTAGAACGACTTCCGAGACAACCCATCCTTCACTCTTTGATAGTTTGTCATCATTCAGCGATGCCATCTCCATCCTGAGCATTGTGCTACTGTGTGCCATCTCAGGTATTTTACTCTCGCTGCTGACGAAAAAATATTTGGTGGAATTACCCATCATCGCGCGCTTCGACGACCTCACCGGTTATTTACGGCGAGATGCGTTCTTTCTGGCCGCGAATAAAGCCTTTAGTATAGCTAACCTGACCAGGCGGCCTGTCAGCGTCATTCTCATCGATATCGACCACTTTAAACAGGTGAATGATAGCTTTGGTCACAGCGTCGGTGATGAGGCACTGAAATTTGTTGCCGACATCTTCAAAAAATCATTTCGCCGCGAAGATTTGTTTGGCCGTATTGGCGGTGATGAATTTGCCATCGTATTCCCGAATACCGGAATCGGCGATGCATACACCATCGTGGATAAAGCAAGAGAGCGCTTGAGCGACACCCCTTGTGAAACCGCTGCGGGGAAAATCAGGCTAACGGTGAGTATCGGACTGGTGGAATATCACATCTCAGGGGAAGATCTCAGCGAGGTCATGAAGCGGGCCGATGATAATCTTTATGTCGCAAAGAAAACCCGTAACGCGACAGCGAAATAGGCATCCTTCCCCCAGACACAGATAACCATAGCCGGAAAACGATCCGGCTATGGTATCGACAGAATGTTTACAGTAAATCTGCGATCATCTTTTCCAGTTTTTCCTGGTCGATAGCAAACTTACGGATCCCGTCGGCAAGTTTGTCAATCGCCATGGGGTCCTGATTGTGCTGCCAGTAGAACTCGGCTTCCGTCATTTTCGCCGGACGAACTTTCACGTCACCGACGTAAGACAGCTTGCGAACCACTTCACCTTCGCTTTCTGACAGCTCTTTCAGCAGGGCTGGCGCGATCGTCAGACGGTCACAGCCAGCCAGTTCCAGAATCTCACCGACGTTACGGAAGCTCGCACCCATCACGACGGTTTCATAGCCGTGCTCTTTGTAGTAGTCGTAGATTTCGCTAACGGAAACCACGCCTGGATCTTCATGCGGTGCGAATTCTTTCTTATCGCCATTGGCTTTGTACCAGTCAAGGATACGGCCAACGAACGGGGAAATCAGGAACACGCCCGCTTCCGCACAGGCACGCGCCTGCGCAAAGGAGAACAGCAGCGTCAGGTTACAGTTGATGCCTTCTTTTTCCAGTTGCTCCGCCGCGCGGATGCCCTGCCAGGTTGAAGCCAGTTTAATCAGGATACGCTCGTTGCTGATGCCTGCGTCGTTGTACAATTTGATCAGATGTTTGGCCTTCGCCACACTCGCTTCAGTGTCATAAGACAAACGCGCATCCACTTCTGTGGAGATGCGGCCTGGGATCAATTTTAAAATTTCGAGACCGATATTAACCGCCAGTTTATCCGTGGCATCCACGACCTGCTGTTTGCGATCGCTGCTCTGCTCACGCGCCCAGGCAATCGCCTCGTCGATCAGCTTGCGGTATTCAGGAATTTGCGCCGCGTTCAGAATCAGTGAAGGGTTGGTGGTCGCATCTTGCGGTTGGTACAGTTTCATTGCCGCAATATCGCCGGTATCAGCTACAACCGTGGTCAGTTGGCGTAGGGAAGTCAATTTATCCGTCATGTTGGCATGTCTCGTTGTTTATACGTGGTGCTTGTGAATGAAAATAGCTCGTATATGAATCGACTGGTTATCTAATCGGGTGGCTATCTGTTTTGCGCCGAAATCTGATAATAACACGCGCGTTTTCCCGCGCAAGCCAGCCTTTTCCTACTCGTGTCTGCAACAACGATTGCAGATTAACATTATGCTTTTCCAGCGTCCTCAAACCTAAAAGACGGGACGTATTATAGCTATCGCCGTTTTCTTACGGTGTTCTTGCTATAGTAGGGCCATCTGAAATCAGACCGACAGGACATGGCATATGCTTATTACGATTTCACCTGCAAAAACGCTCGACTACACCAGTCCTTTGGCAACGACGCGTTATACCCAGCCAGAACTTCTGGACTATTCCAGCCAGTTGATTGACGTATGTAAAAAACTGACGCCAGCGCAGATCGCCTCTCTGATGAGCATCAGCGATAAACTGGCAGATCTAAACGCGGGTCGGTTTAGCGAATGGCACCCAGACTTCACGCCAGAAAATGCGCGTCAGGCGCTGCTGGCGTTTAAGGGCGACGTTTATACCGGATTAGCGGCAGAAGATTTCAGCGAGGAGGATTTCGATTTCGCACAGCAGCACTTGCGTATGCTGTCAGGTTTGTATGGCGTGTTGCGCCCACTGGATTTGATGCGGCCCTATCGGCTGGAGATGGGCACCAAACTGGAAAATAAAGCCGGTAAAGACCTCTACCATTTCTGGGGCGACACCATCACTGAAAAACTGAATCAGGCGCTGCGCGATCAAGGGGATGAGGTACTGATTAATCTGGCATCGGACGAGTATTTCAAAGCCGTTAAACCGAAAAAGCTCAATGCCCGCCTGATCAAGCCCGTCTTTTTGGATGAGAAAAACGGTAAATTCAAAGTGATCAGCTTCTACGCCAAGAAAGCGCGTGGCCTGATGAGTCGTTTCATTATTCAAAACCGCCTGACGCAACCGGAACAGTTGAAAGCATTTAATCTGGACGGTTACTTCTTCGAAGCGACAGACTCTTCGGCCGATGAACTGGTGTTCAAGCGCCACGAGCAGTAATTTATTTTTACGAATATCCGAGCCCCTTTTCAAGGCGATTGCTTATACACAAGTAAAGAAAGGTATCGCGGATTTTGCCGTTATCCGGCGTAAAGAATTATGCAGAGGTGGGAATGAACACCGAGTGAGCGGCATGGAGGCCGCGAAAGCCAGTGTCGCGTCGGGAACGCGTCACTGGCGGCTCGAATAGTGGTCATGACCGCCGATGGCACCGCGTCAGCGGCATAATTTGCGCCGAAAGCCTGGGGTCACGGGGCGAGCGGCGTTTGAGCCGCCTCGTGTCGGGCGCGTGCTATGAAATAGCATGAAAATAGCAGCGCTATCGCGCACGAAACGCCCCCTCAATCCGCATACACACTACGACTAAAAAGCCCTACAGCAACCTTATTTCGGCAGAGCCATCAGGAACTCACGCAGCTTCGCGAAATCATCCGGGAAGTTGTGCGACAGCAGATCCAGATCGGCACGCTCGGCCAAGGCTTCTGGCAGATCCAATTCTTTGCCCAGAATAGCTTCTACGCTTTCTTTGAATTTCGCCGGATGCGCCGTACCCAGGAACAGGCCGAACTCACCCGCTTGCAACTGATCGCGCAGCAGACGATAGGCAATCGCCGCATGCGGCTCAGAGACATAGCCTAAGGCATCCAGCTCATGCATGGTCGCTTTCGTGGTCTCATCGCTCACCGCGCCGAACCCCAGCGTTTTCAACTGCCAGTTTTTACGACGGAACAGCTCTTCCACACGCGGCCAGTTGTTCGGCTGGCTGACGTCCATCGCGTTAGATAACGTTGCCACCGTTCTATTCGGTTCCCAATTTCCGCTGCTCAGGAAACGCGGCACGGTGTCATTGGCGTTGGTCGCCGCAATGAAACGTTTAATCGGCAGTCCCAGCGATTTAGCCAACAAACCTGCGGTCAGATCGCCGAAGTTACCGCTCGGCACAGACACTACCAGTTGGTTGCGCGCTTCCTGCGGAAGCTGTGCAACCGCTTCAAAATAATAGCAAATTTGCGCCAGCAGACGGCTGATATTGATGGAGTTCGCTGAGTTCAGGCCAATCGCCTTTTTCAGTTCCTCATCATCGAATGCCTTTTTCACCAACGCCTGACAGGCATCAAAATCACTGTCAATGGCGATGGTATGAATGTTACCACCCAGCGTACAGAACAGTTTTTCCTGCAACGGGCTGATCTTGCCTTGCGGATACAGGATCACGACACGGACATTTTCCAGACCGTAGAACGCATGCGCTACCGCCGCACCCGTGTCGCCAGACGTCGCCGTCAGAATGGTAATTTTTTCGTCGCCGGAGACTTCCGTCAGCATTTGCGCCATAAAGCGGCCGCCGAAGTCTTTAAAGGCCAGCGTCGGGCCGTGGAACAATTCCAGCGCAGCGATATCTTCTGCGACAGGTGCAACCGGCGCCGGGAACGCGAACGCGGCTTTTACACGCTCGAACACGGTTTCGGCCGCGATCTCATCGCCGATATACGCAGACAGAATGCGGCTGCTACGGGTGACAAAATCCAGATCCAATAGCGCATCAATTTCAGTGCGCTCAAATTCTGGCAGCTCCAGCGGGAAGAATAGCCCTTGCTGGCTACCCAGCCCTTGCTTGATAGCCTGAGCAAAACTGACCTGCTCGTTATGATCTTTAAGGTTGTACAGTTTCATGCATTATCCCAGTTGTCGTGCGCCAGTCGTATCAAGACGGCAAATATGAACAAAACCTTCATCATTCTGTAAATAGTTATCCCGTAGCCAGTCAGCCATACGCTGTGCGCTCGCCATGTCGTTACAGACAGAGAATAACGTTGGACCGGAGCCGGAAATACCGCAGGCTAGCGCCCCAATATCTTCCGCCGCCTGACGCGCAGCGGCAAAGCCAGGCAGCAGTTTAGTACGATAAGGCTCCGCGATGACATCTTTCATCAGTTTCGCCGCCAGCGCGGCTTGCCCGGTATGGCAAGCGTGGATAAAACCAGCCAGATAGCGACCGTGGCTAATGCAATCCTGACGACGATACTGGGCAGGCAGAATCGCACGCGCTTCGGCGGTGGAGACTTTAATCCCCGGATACGCCATGACCCACAGCCAGTCATCAAACGACGGCACAGGCTGGCTGATAATACCGTTTTCTTCCAGCATCAGTTGGACGCCACCGAGGAAGCAAGGGGCCACGTTATCGTAGTGAACGCTGCCGGAAATGCGTCCTTCCAGTTCACCCATTAGCGTAAGCAGACGGGTATCATCCAACGGTTTGCCGCAAAATTCGTTCATCGCCATTAACCCGGCGACGACAGAACAGGCGCTGGAACCTAGCCCTGAACCAATCGGCATATTCTTTTCAAGCGTCATCGCCACGGGGACGGTTTTGCCAATTTCCTGACAGAAGCGTTCCCAACATTGATACACAATGTTTTCTTTCGGGTTGTCCGGCAGCTTGCTGACAAAACGCCCTTCATTACGCAGGCTGAACAGATCGGCGGCCTCAACAGAAACGCAATCTCCCAGCAGTGAACCGTCTACCGGCGAAACGGCCGCACCCAGCACATCAAACCCGACGCTGACGTTACCGATTGATGCAGGTGCATACACCTTAACCATAATTATGCTCCCAACTTCCATGACAAGGTGCGCAGCAGATCTGCGAACACACCAGCAGCGGTAACATCGTTACCCGCACCATAACCGCGCAACACCAGCGGCAGTGGCTGATAATAACGGCTGTAGAATGCCAGCGCATTCTCGCCATCTTTGACTTTAAACAACGGATCGTTGCCGCCAACGGCACTGATCTTGACCTTACAGCGACCGTCTTCAATCACGCCGACATAGCGCAACACTTTACCTTCATCGCGCGCTTGTGCAACACGGCTGGCAAACTCATCGTCTACCGTCGGCAGGCGTTGCATGAAGCTGGCGACATCGCCGGAAGCATCAAAGCTGGCAGGCAGAACGGATTCCACCTCAATATCACCCAACTCCAACTGATAACCCGCTTCACGCGCCAGAATCAGCAGCTTACGCGCCACATCCATACCGGACAGATCGTCACGCGGATCGGGTTCGGTGTAGCCTTTCTCTTTCGCCTGCGTGGTCGCTTCCGACAGCGACATGCCTTCATCGAGTTTACCGAAAATAAAGGACAGCGAGCCAGAAAGAATACCGGTAAAACGAATCAGTTCATCACCCGCATTCAGCAAGTTTTGCAGGTTTTCAATCACCGGCAGGCCTGCGCCGACGTTGGTGTCATACAGGAAACGACGGCGGGACTTCGCTGCGGCGCTACGCAGTTGGTGATAGTAGTTCATCGACCCGGTGTTGGCTTTCTTGTTTGGCGTCACGACATGGAAACCGTCGGCGAGGAAATCCACATACTGATCGGCCACCGCCTGGTTCGAGGTACAGTCAACGATGACCGGATTCAGCAGGTGGTACTCTTTAACCAGACGAATCAAACGGCCCAGATTGAACGGCTCGCGGGCTTTCGCCAGTTCTTCGCGCCAGTTGTCCATCGAAACGCCGTTAATATTGGTCAGCATGGCTTTAGAGTTGGCAATCCCACACACGCGCAGATCGATATGCTTGTCTTTCAGCCACGGCTGTTGACGGTGGATCTGCTCCAGTAACGCGCCGCCCACCCCACCGACACCGATCACAAACACGTCGATCACCTGATCGGTATTAAACAACATCTGGTGCGCGACGCGCACCCCGGTCGTCGCGACATCGTTGTTCACCACGACGGAAATGGAACGCTCGGATGAGCCTTGCGCAATCGCCACGATATTGATATTGGCCGTCGCCAACGCCGAGAACAGACGCGCAGACAGGCCGCGCAGCGTGCGCATACCGTCACCCACCACAGAGAGAATCGCCAGACGTTCCATCACATCCAGCGGCTCCAGCACGCCTTCTTTCAGTTCCAGATAGAATTCGTCTTCCAGCGTTTTTCTCGCACGCGCCAGCTCATTTTGCGAGACGCAGAAGCTGATGCTGTATTCAGAAGAGGATTGCGTGATCAGCACCACCGAGATACCTGCACGCGACATCGCCGCAAACACGCGCGCCGCCATGCCGACCATGCCTTTCATACCGGGGCCGGAGACGTTGATCATCGCCATATTGTTCAGGTTGGTGATGCCTTTCACCGGATACTGCGTATCAGAGCTATCCATGCCGATGAGCGTGCCGGGAGCCTGAGGATTTTCGGTGTTTTTGATAAGGCAGGGAATCTGGAACTGGGCGATGGGAGCGATGGTACGAGGGTGGAGGACTTTGGCACCGAAATAGGACAGTTCCATCGCCTCCTGATAGGACATTGATTTCAATAATCGGGCATCGGGCACCTGACGCGGATCGCAGGTATACACGCCGTCAACGTCAGTCCAGATTTCACAACAATCCGCACGTAAACAGGCAGCCAGTACCGCGGCGGAATAGTCGGAACCGTTGCGCCCCAGTACCACCAGTTCGCCTTTGTCGTTACCCGCCGTGAAGCCCGCCATCAGGATCACATGGGCTTTCGGGATGGCGCTTTCCGCAATGCGGCGAGTCGATTCCGTGATATCCACGGTGGATTCGAGATAATGCCCTTGCGCCAGCAATTTCTCGACCGGATTGATGACCGATACACCATAACCACGCGCCTGAAAAACGGCTTCCATGATGGCGATAGACAGCTTTTCTCCTCGGCAAATGATTGCGGCGTTCACGCTATCCGGGCATTGTCCCAGCAGCGCGATGCCATGCAGAACATGTTTCAGTTGGGCGAATTCTTGATCCACAAACGCTTTCAGGCGAGCATGATCAAAACCGGGTTGAGACTCGGCCAGCCCTTGTAAGAGAGAGGAGAAAATAGTTTCGGCATCGTTCAAATTCGGCAGAATATCTTGTCCGGCGACGGTTTTCTCGATCATAGCAACCAGATGGTTGGTAATCTTCGCTGGTGCAGACAATACAGCGGCCACCTGTCCCTGACGCGCGTTGTTTTCGATAATGTCGGCAACGCGTGTAAAACGCTCCGCATTCGCTACTGAAGTCCCGCCAAATTTCAACACTCGCATTTTTATCTGTTCTCCTGAATTTCTGCCAACCAAACGCCGGAAGCGTTTTTTGTATGCCGCTTGCAGGCGGCGCTGAAGGATAACCTGCCGTAAAAAAAAAGCCCGCACTGTTCGGTGCGGGCTTTTTCTGGAATCTTTATATGCGTCAGCCCGCACCGTTACTGGTTGTATCGGTGATGGTAATAATCGTGGTGATTAGGCTGATAGTACGCATGGTAAAATCGAATCTCATTAGAAGTAGAGTTATCTGCCCTATTAGTTAGGCCAATCGCCCTGTGAAGTCAACGGATTTCTTTTTTTTCTTCTCGCCGAACAAAAAACACTGCCCGTTAAACCCACTGCCTAAATCGTCATAAGCGGGATGAAGCATTGCCAAAATACACGTATCAAAATGTTCGACTGGCAAAGAAGCCATCTCTGCTATCTTATTTCGACAATTTTTTTTCGATATCGTGTAGCAACCGATGGAGCATCGCCGTGTCGCGCTGCTCTAAACGTCCCAGACGCTGATGCAGCCAGTCGCGCAGCTTTTCATCATCCTCAACGGCCAGGTTGATCAACAGCCGATCTAACCGATCATGCAACGCCGACAGTTGCCCTACCGCCGCAGGCGGCGCGGTTTCTGGTTTGACCTGCATGAGTTCAGCCAGTTGATAGCAGTACACCATCACCGCCTGACCAAGATTCAGCGAAGGGTAATCCGCTTTCATCGGCACGCCAGTCAACACATCGGCCAGTTCAAGTTCTTCATTCGTCAGGCCAGTATCTTCCCGACCAAACACCAACGCCGCAGACGCCATCCATTGCACCTTTTCCTGCAACACGTCGGTCAGTTCGGCTGGCGTGCAATAATAGCGAAATTTAGCGCGGCTGCGCGCGGTCGTCGCGACGGTAAAATCAACATCCGCCAGTGCTTCAGCCAACGTGGAAAACCTTTGTACGTTATCCAGAATATCCCCCGAACCGTGTGCCACCCAACGGGCCTCAGGTGCCTGATGCACAGTGCTACCGACAATACGTAAGCTGGTGAATCCCATCGTTTTCATCGCACGGGCTGCCGCCCCTACGTTCTCTGCCCTAGCGGGCTCAACCAAAATAATGTGGAACGACATAAACTCCTCAGTATGGGTTACATAGGTGTTGACGCTACTGCATTTCGCCACCAAACAGCACAACCCTATAATCGATAACGATTTATTGCTGGCTACGATTTATTGATAACCATCATTTGTTGATAACGACAGTGAAAAAATTAACAATAAGCCAACAAATCTTCTGGCATCAACTCGACCTTCGGTAGGAAACATCCGTAAATCCAAAAAATGCACGAGGAGAAAAACCGTAAAAAACAAGGTAAATCATTTAATTTCAGAAGGTTATAAAAACATTGGTGTCTGTATAGTGTCAATTATGATTATTGGCATTTACTATGCTAAATCGTTCATAAAAAATGCTAAATTGTGACGTAAACTAGCAATCCTATAAGTGTTTATCACAAAATAGTTAACGTGCTAAAATGAAATTTGATATATGTCAACAGAACCGTAGATTTATCAGCAGGCAAAATCAGTGCTTACTGTTATGTTGCTGTTAATAAGGTTAAACTGTGCGCCACTTTGAGCGCAGTTAAATTAGCGCCACGCTCACCCACTAGCAGTACCCCTAAGCGGGTAGAGCATGAACACCAGTAACGCATTTATGTACTTGAGTCTGACGTTGAGCGAGAGCGTATGTTTACCTCGATAAGCTCCAAGGAATACCCAGATAATGGCATTGTAGTCAGCAGGGTATGACAGCGACTTCTGTACTTCCGATTTCTATAATTTAAGTTGGCAATTTTAGGTAGCAAACATGCAGACGCCGCACATTCTTATTGTTGAAGACGAGTTGGTAACCCGTAACACCCTCAAAAGTATTTTTGAGGCAGAAGGGTACGTTGTTCACGAAGCCACCGATGGCGCAGAAATGCACCACATTTTGTCAGAAAATGACATCAATTTGGTGATTATGGACATCAACCTGCCTGGGAAAAATGGTCTATTACTGGCGCGCGAACTGCGCGAACAAGCCACCGTTGCCTTGATGTTCCTCACCGGTCGCGACAATGAAGTCGATAAGATCCTCGGTCTGGAAATCGGTGCGGATGACTACATCACCAAACCATTCAATCCGCGTGAATTGACGATCCGTGCACGCAACCTGCTGTCACGTACCATGAATCTGGTCAGCGGAACAGAAGAGCGTCGTCTGGTAGAAAGCTATCGCTTCAACGGCTGGGAACTGGATATCAACAGCCGCTCTCTGATTAGCCCAGCAGGCGAACAATATAAGCTGCCGCGCAGTGAATTCCGCGCGATGCTGCACTTCTGCGAGAACCCAGGCAAGATTCAGTCTCGTGCCGAGTTGTTGAAGAAAATGACGGGCCGCGAACTTAAGCCGCACGACCGTACTGTTGACGTGACTATCCGTCGTATCCGTAAGCATTTTGAATCAACCGCCGATACGCCGGAAATCATCGCGACAATCCACGGCGAAGGTTACCGCTTCTGCGGCGATCTGGAAAATTAATGCCCCTCAGCCGGAACAGGCTTCTGTTCCGGCTGTTTTTCCCTTCTTAGCGCATGTTATTCACTCTTTCCCCACGGCATTACTGGCACCGCGCTTAGCGCATTTTTTGGCGAACCATCGACTAATCGATCAGAGTAAGCAAGATAGATCAGCGAATTACGCTTTTGATCGTAAAACCGCACCACCTGTAACTTCTTAAAGACCAGCGATGTTCTTTTCTGGAAGACCACAGAGCCACGAGTACCGCCGTTTTTAATTTTATCAGACAGCGTAATCGGCCCAACCTGCTGGCAGGAAATCGCCGCATCCGACGTGTCTTCCGCTAACCCTAGCCCGCCTTTAATGCCACCGGTTTTGGCTCGGCTAATGTAGCAGGTCACATTTGATACATCAGGATCGTCAAACGCTTCCACCACGATCTTATGATCCGGCCCCAGCAGTTTAAAGACCGTATCGACCGACCCAACTTCTTCCGCATTAGCAACGCCAACAGAGGACAGCATTAGCAGCCCCACACTCATGATTCGCTTTATGTTCATATTTCAGGCTCTGTGATAATTCATGACAAACAATTAATAACCCTAATCGAAAAGAGGATGTACAACATAAATAGCTTTGATAATCCTCCTTATCCAAATTACCTGCGGAATATTTTCAAAAATCTTCGGCAGTACCAAAGTGAAAATATTGCTATGATGCAGAAGTTCAATACGTTCGCGCTCAATGTGTTTAATGGGGAAGATTATGGATCAAGCCAGTATCATACGTGACTTGCTTAACTGGCTAGAAAGCCATCTCGATCAACCGTTATCACTGGATAATGTGGCGGCGAAAGCAGGCTATTCCAAGTGGCATCTGCAAAGAATGTTCAAAGATGTCACAGGCCATGCCATTGGTTCATATATCCGAGCGCGGAGATTGACCAAATCCGCCGTTGCACTTTGTCTGACTAGCCGCCCTATTCTTGATATTGCCTTGCAATACCGCTTTGATTCACAACAAACCTTTACCCGCGCGTTCAAAAAACAGTTTGCCAAAACACCAGCGTCTTACCGTCGTTCCGATAATTGGAATACTTTTGGCCTTCATCCACCGATCCGGCTCGGTGAGTTTTCCTTGCCACAGCCGCAGTTTGTTGTCTTACCAGGAACGCAGTTAATTGGGCTAACGCAAACCTATAATTGTCGCCTGGAGCAAATTTCTAACTTCCGTACCGAAATTCGCCTCCACTACTGGCGTCAGTTTCTGGGAGAAACCCGCAGCGTCCCTCCCGTGCTTTACGGATTACATCATTCACGTCCCAGCAAAGAGAAAGACGACGAACACGAGGTGCTCTACACCACCGCGCTGGAACCACAGTATCTGCCGGATAATGTCCACACCGGCGAACCCATCACGCTACCGGGCGGCGATTACGCCATGTTTGTGTTTGAAGGGCCGACAGACGAGTTGCAGGATTTTATTATCACGCTGTATGACACCTGTTTGCCGACCTTCCAGCTCACGCGCCGCAAAGGGTTCGACGCCGAGCGTTTCCATCACGATCGCGATCGCGACGAGGAAATACCCACGACTATCCGCTGCGAGTATTTTATCCCCATCCAGTATGCTGAGCCGCTGTCAGCGCTGTAGCTCGTCGAGTGCCGGAATATCCAGATGAGAGATATCTCCGGCCGTTTCCACCACCCACCCCGGCGCCAGCCACGGGCTGTGTTGATAGTCAATGCGTGATAAGGAACAGTTACGCAGCCGCAGACGCCGCTCAGCCGATGCGGGTAACCCCAGCACCGTACTCAGCAGACACCCCAGCGCCATCCCGTGGCTCACCAGCAGTGGACGGCTGCCCGCGGGTAATGTCAGACAACGCTCCAGAACGCCGTGCATACGTAGTGCAGCATCCCCCATCGATTCGCCTTCCGGGATGCGACCATCGGGCGTGCCATCCACCAGCCTTTTACGCCACCCTTCTTCCTCGGCGGTCAGTGAATCCAAATCGCGAGCTTCCAGCACGCCCATGTTCAATTCACGTAGTCCAGGATCCAGGATTATCTGGCAATCCCTACAGGATTTAGCGATGATCTCTGCCGTCTGGCGCGTTCTTCCGAGATCGCTGGTAAAAATATGCGTAATCCCTAGCGTCCTGATTCGTTCAGCAGCCTGCTGTGCCTGTTGCTCACCTCTTGGCGTCAGTGCACTGTCCGATTGACCTTGAATACGTCGAGCCACATTCCATTCTGTTTCGCCGTGGCGAACAAGATATACCTGTAACATGGTTATTTTCCGTTATACTGCGTCAAATTAACTAAAGGTACGAAACTGTTATGTATCACGTTGTCGCTGCAACTACCAACCCGGCAAAAATTAAGGCTATTACGCTGGCATTCACCGATGTCTTTGGTGCAGATAACTGCCGCATCGAAGGTGTTGACGTCGATAGTGGCGTCCCACGCCAGCCTCTCGGCTCTATCGAAACCCGTACGGGTGCCAGAAACCGCGTCATGATGGCACGCCAGGTACGACCAGAAGCCGATTTCTGGGTCGGTGTCGAAGCCGGCATTGAAGAAAGTATGACTTTCGCCTGGATGGTCATCGAAAATGCCCACCTGCGTGGCGAGTCACGCTCTGCAAGCCTGGTCCTTCCAGAAAGTATATTACATGGTATTCGTGAAGGGCGGGAATTAGGTGATGAAATGGAACGTTTAACAGGCGTTCAAAATATCAAACATAAAGGGGGTGCCATAGGCGTCTTCACCGACGGCAAATTGTCACGTACCAGCGTGTATCATCAGGCGCTGCTGCTGGCGCTGGTGCCATTTCATAACCCGATCTATCAGATTCCCGTTCAGACAGCGAAACCGTAACCGTTACGCATTATCATCCAACGGTTTATCTGCCGACAGCAACTGCGCTTCCAGCCAGCTTTTCAATGCAGGGGGCGCGGCTTTCAGACTATTTGAACCGCGCGTAATCGTGGCAATTCCCGCGCCTAGCTCGCTTTTCAGCTCACGCTGGCTCATCTCACCCCGCATTAACTCCTGCACAATGCGCATCCGTGTTCCCAACGCGGTACGCTCATCCGGTGTGAGCAGCAATTGCAGCAGCGGCAGTTGGAGATCCTCCGCAATAGACTGCTGCAATAGCGTGACAAAGCGTAACCAGTGCTCATTGTCTTGTTCAGAAAGTGCCGGATCGATCAGCGATAATGGAGTCATAACGGGCTACCATACTATTTAACTAGTACGGTAGCATAACACAATTTCAGGCAACTATCGCAACACCGCGCCTCAATAACGCCGCTGCCATTCCGCATTCGTCAGCACCGTGGCTGGCTGATTAAGGAAATAACGGTAGAAGACGTCATAGGCCAGCACATTTTTCACGTAACCCCGCGTTTCCGAGAACGGAATACTTTCGATAAACGCCACAGGATCGAGACGCCCTGCGCTGTTCCTCAGCCAGGTATTCACTCGCGATGGCCCGGCATTATAAGCGGCAGAAGACAGGATTCGGTTACGGCCAAATGTCTGGTACACGTACTCCAGATAGTTCGTTCCTAGCAGGATATTGGTCTCGGGATCGAACAACTGGCTGCTATTATTGTAAAACGTAATATTGCTCATTTTAGCCGTATGCTGCGCCGTCGCGGGCATCAACTGCATCAAACCCGATGCCCCAACCGGGGAGCGTGCTTTCGGGTTCCAGGCGCTCTCCTGACGTGCGATCGCCATTGCATAGCTCTGGCTAATCTCTTTCCCCTGCGTTTCACGGCGGAATTCATCATTCCAGGCCAGCGGGAAACGCTCTTCCAGATGATCCCACAGCTTCGCGACAATCGTCGCCTGCACGCTCAAATCAGCCCAGCGCTGCTCAAACGCATAGCGAGCTAATGCTTCCTGCTGCGGCTTGCTACGATTCGCCACCAGCCCCACCCATTCGTTACGCGCCAGGTTATCCATCTGCCAGAACATCAATTCCCGCACACGGGCAACTTCCGGTAACTGAGACAACGCGGGATCCGGCTTCACTGCC
This sequence comes from Pectobacterium fontis, assembly GCF_000803215.1. Taxonomy (GTDB): domain Bacteria; phylum Pseudomonadota; class Gammaproteobacteria; order Enterobacterales; family Enterobacteriaceae; genus Pectobacterium; species Pectobacterium fontis. The sequence continues at coordinate 15,908 of NZ_JSXC01000018.1, read as the reverse complement.
GTCATGATCGTAATCGGATAGCGCTCGTTGAGTTTCTGCGCAGCCGCCATAGGATAGAAGCCACGTTCCTGCATCAGACTGCGTAACAGTGTCTCGCCGTCCTGACGTTTCCCCTGCTCCAACAACACCACTGCGCGCCAGTAGCGCCATTCATCTTTCTGTAACGCCTCTGCCGGTAAACGTGCCATCCAGCTTGTCAGCCCCTGACGATCGCCTGCGCCCAACGCTATGCGTACGCGACGTTCCAGCAAGGTGATCGATGCGCTTTTACGCACCACATCATCTCGCCACTGTGCTTGCTCTGGCGTAGCATCGTTGCCCATCAAACGCCAGGCGATAGTTTCTTCCATCTCCTGACGATCTGCGGCGCTCATTTTTTGCAAACGGACAATGACCGGCAGCATAGAACGGGCATTATCGGCATCCTGACGCGCCGTGCGCGTAAAGGCCGACTGCGTGACTTTACGGGTGAAATCCGTTGGCCCAACGGTACGAGCAAAACTTTCCAGCGTATTGGGGTCATTTTGCAGTTTCAGCAGCGCATCACCCATGGTTTTATACTCGTCGGGTAACTGCTTGACGAGATAGTTCACCAAACTGCTGCTGCCTTCATCCATCGCCAGACGCGTGCGCTCCAGCGTTGTCAGCGGCGTCTGTTGGCCTGCCTGCTGCCAAACGGAGAAGAGTTTATCGCACACGGTAGGAAGCGAGCGTCCGGTCAGCCAGATATCGCGTGTCGCTTCCCACACGCCCTGACGCTGGCCGGTTGCCCACTGGGCGTAATAAAAGTTACAACGGGCGCTGACTGGCTTCGGCGGCTGGGGGCTAAATGCCAGCAGCCCGATCCAGTCCTGACGGCGCGCCAGCTCATTCACAAAGCTGGTCGTGAGGTTACGGGCGGGCGGCAACGTCGGGTGCGTCGCGATAAACTGCCTCACCTGCGTCGCACTAACCTGACTCAGATCCTGCGTGAGCGAGCGGTATTCAAGATAAGGATAAAGCGGGTAACTGCGCAGCGTCGGCATCAACTGCGCGACGGTGTCCATTTGGTTACTGTCCCATGCTTGCTTAACCTGTTGATAGCGTTGACGTTGTTCATCCAGAGAATCCGCCAACACATGACCGGAAATCCCAGCCAGACACAGCGCCGCAACGGCGTACCACCCATGACCTGCTTTCATCACCTGCATTAACCTCATCCGTTATCGAACTTGCTATCGGCATCCTTCATCGTATCGATACCCTATCCTATCGCGGGCAGATCCAGTGTGGCACATCATGCCAGACAACGATACGCCGATCCGCAAACCGATTCTGAAATTCATCAGGCGGGGCCAACCTCTCAGATTAGCGATGGCAAATCGCCGGATAGCTGGGATCGCAGGCTGAAACCCGCTACACTCCATCCTTAGAATAATCGATCTGCGGCCAGAGCATTTCCCTGACCGCATTAAGTATAACCGTGCTACACACGGTCACCCACTTGGGGTGACGAACTATAGAGATAAGAGAGAGGCGAAGTCGCAACGTGGCTCAATATGTTTATACCATGCATCGCGTCGGTAAGGTCGTACCACCGAAGCGTCATATTCTGAAAAACATCTCCCTCAGTTTTTTCCCCGGTGCCAAGATCGGCGTACTGGGTCTGAACGGAGCCGGTAAATCAACGCTGCTGCGTATTATGGCTGGCATTGATACGGACATCGAGGGTGAAGCTCGCCCACAACCTGGCATCAAAATCGGCTATTTGCCGCAGGAGCCGCAGTTAAACACGGAGCACACCGTACGTGAATCCGTGGAAGAAGCGGTGTCTGAAGTCGTGACGGCGTTAAAACGTCTGGACGAAGTCTATGCGCTGTATGCCGACCCGGATGCAGATTTCGACAAACTGGCCGCCGAACAAGGCAAGCTGGAAGAAATCATTCAGGCACACGACGGTCACAACCTGAATAACCAGTTGGAGCGCGCCGCCGATGCGCTGCGTCTGCCAGAGTGGGATGCCAAGATCGCCAATCTGTCCGGGGGAGAACGTCGCCGCGTGGCGCTGTGCCGTCTGCTGCTGGAAAAACCCGACATGCTGCTGCTCGATGAACCGACTAACCACTTGGATGCCGAGTCGGTCGCCTGGCTGGAACGCTTCCTGCACGACTTCGAGGGCACCGTGGTAGCCATTACCCACGACCGTTACTTCCTCGATAACGTGGCGGGCTGGATTCTGGAACTGGACCGCGGTGAAGGTATCCCGTGGGAAGGCAACTACTCGTCCTGGCTGGAGCAGAAAGATCAGCGTCTGGCACAGGAAGCGTCTCAGGAAGCGGCACGCCGTAAATCGATTGAGAAAGAGCTGGAGTGGGTGCGCCAGGGTACGAAAGGGCGTCAGTCCAAAGGTAAGGCTCGTCTGGCACGCTTTGAAGAGTTGAACAGCACGGAATACCAGAAACGTAACGAAACCAACGAACTGTTTATTCCACCAGGTGCCCGCCTTGGCGATAAAGTGGTGGAAGTCACCAACCTGAGCAAATCTTACGGTGAACGCCAGCTTATCGACGGACTTTCTTTCTCCGTACCGAAAGGGGCCATTGTCGGCATTATCGGCCCGAACGGTGCCGGTAAATCAACCCTGTTCCGCATGATGTCCGGTCAGGAACAGCCCGATGGCGGCACAATTGAGCTGGGTGAAACCGTGAAACTGGCGTCAGTTGACCAGTTCCGTGATGCGATGGACAACAGCAAAACCGTCTGGGAAGAAGTGTCCGGCGGGCAGGACATCATGCGTATCGGCAACACTGAAATGCCAAGCCGTGCCTACGTTGGCCGTTTCAACTTCAAAGGGGTTGATCAAGGTAAACGGGTGGGTGAACTGTCCGGTGGTGAGCGCGGTCGTCTGCATCTGGCGAAACTGTTGCAGGTCGGCGGCAACGTGCTGCTGCTCGATGAACCCACCAACGACCTGGATATCGAAACCCTGCGTGCGCTGGAAAACGCCCTGCTGGAATTCCCTGGCTGTGCCATGGTGATCTCGCATGACCGTTGGTTCCTCGACCGTATCGCGACGCACATTCTGGATTATCAGGATGAAGGTAAAGTGGAATTCTTCGAAGGTAACTTTACCGAATACGAAGAGTACAAGAAGCGCACGCTGGGCGCTGACGCTCTGGAACCCCACCGCATTAAATACAAGAAGATCGCTAAATAAGCCGTCACCAGACGTCATCAACGAATGGCCCGCAACGCGGGCCATTTTCTCATCATGCTTCATTTAACGGGAATCAGAACGTTTCCCAGTTTTGATTATCACTGCCTTTACTGCTGGTTCCCGCCATCGCTGGCGATAAACGCGGCTGCGGCTGCGCCACCGCCTTCGGCAATGACGCTTTCAGCTTCTGAGCCACACCCGCCAGTTTGAATACCGCGACAGCCTGCGTCAAACGTGCAGCCTGCTCTTCCAGTGAAACGGCTGCTGCCGAGGCTTCCTGTACTAACGCCGCATTTTGCTGCGTCGCGCTATCCATTTCAGACACGGCCTGACTGACCTGTCCGATACCACGGCTTTGCTCATCAGAAGCAGACGCAATTTCCCCCATGATGTCAGTCACACTGATAACAGCACGGACAATCTCACCCATGGTTGTTCCTGCCTGAGACACCAGCCCAGACCCCGTATCCACCAGTCGACTCGATTCGCCAATCAGCCCTTCAATCTCTTTCGCGGCCTGTGCGCTGCGCTGTGCCAGATTACGGACTTCCCCCGCCACTACAGCAAAACCACGCCCTTGCTCACCCGCTCGCGCAGCTTCTACCGCCGCATTCAGCGCCAAAATATTAGTTTGGAAAGCAATACTATTAATGACAGAGGTAATTTCGGAAATACGTCGTGAACTGGTAGAAATATCCTGCATGGTATCCACCACGTTTTTCACGATCTGCCCGCCCTTTTCCGCTTTTTCGGAAGCATTTTTCGCCAACTGGCTGGCATGGTGGGCATTGTCTGAGTTCTGTTTCACCGTTGCAGTCAGTTGTTCCATGCTCGCGGCAGTTTCTTCCAACGCCGAGGCCTGCTGCTCGGTACGTGAAGAGAGATCGACGTTACCCGCCGTAATTTCTGACGATCCTTGATAGATAGAATCCGCACCTTCACGCACGATCGTCACCGTATCGATCAGTTCCGTCTGCATATTTTGGATATTCTCGCCCAAAGTACCGATTTCATTACGCCCCATCACCATCGGCGGCTGCGTCAAATCGCCTGCCGCGATCTTCTGGATACGCTCAACCAGTCTGTTGATGGGCGCCAGGATCACATTACGCACTATCATGTACGCCATGATCGCCATAATGATAGACAGAGCAAATGAACCCGCCATCATCCAGTAACCGAGAGTGGCGTTCTGTTCGGCCCGCAGATTAATATCCTGCGCGTTTTTTGTCAGTTCAGTCACTTTCTTACGCACGGGAACGCTAAACGCTTCATCCAGTTGGCGAGCCAGTGACCCTTCTAACGCAATAAGATCTTCAAACTCCCCGTCACTGGCGGCTTTCTGCATCGCCAAAATCGCGTTATCACGGTAGTTGGTGTACTCCTTAAGAATTTCATCATCCAGCGCCTTTTCACTCTCCAGTTTATCTGGACGCGCGAGATAATCATCTAAACGCTTCTGTGAGGCTTTGACTCGACCGATAGCCTGATCTAACGCCGCTTTATATACTTCATGATCGCTAATACGGTTTGCGGCGCCAGCCTGAATAAGCAGCAATCGGGCAACACGTAGCTGATCGAGGCTACTGTTGATACCGGCCCGGATATCAGATAACTCATTTGCCTTATCCAGTGAATCATTGCTCTGCTTTAAGAAATAGCTCGCGGTGCCAATAGAAAGCGCAAACAAAATCAGGATAATTGAAAAAAGAGTAATAAATAACGAAACGAGACGTATGTTATTAATATAACTCAGCTTATCTTTTTTAATAGACATCGATTGCATTCTCATTCTCACCATCACGGGTATACATTATCTCTGCCATTAGCGATACGGCAGAGCCCAGAGATCACTGTGACAATCACGCCACGCAAGACATGCCTTTCATAAAAAATCAAAAGGAACCGAAATTGTTATCGGCATTTTAAGCCTAAAGCGTAACTAAAATAAATTGACAGAAACCATGTTTCAATAAAATTTTGAAAAACATAATAAAAATGAAACAACGTATACACCACACGGTTGACCCGATGGCGTTAAAACTCAGAACGCGGTGTTACATTGGGCATTAATATTTACCCGCAGTATGTTCACCACCACGGAGATTGCGGAAGGAACCTTGTGCACGAAGTCACGCAGTGGGGTGAGGCATGAAACCGTCAGCGAAACGCGGCAAGGGTTAACGGTAGATACGCTGAAACAGGCTCACGATAAGGTGCTGGAAGGGACTATGCGCGACAAGATCGCTATCGCGTTGTAACAAAGTAACCAGCTCCTTACGGAGCTGGTTAGCACAACATCAGAACAGCAGACGGGCACGGATGGTGCCAGGAATCGCCTTCATCAGTTGCAGTGCCGTTTGCGCGCCGTCGGTTTCGACATCAATAACCACATAACCGATTTCTGGAGTGGTTTGCAGATACTGTGCGGCAATGTTAATGCCCTGCTCGGCAAAGATCTGGTTAATTTTGGTAATGATGCCAGGACGGTTTTCATGAATGTGCAGCAAGCGGCTGGCACGCGCCCCGTGAACAGGCAGCGATACTTCAGGGAAATTCACCGCAGACAGCGTAGAACCGTTGTCTGAATATTTCGCCAGTTTTCCGGCGACTTCATCACCGATATTCTCCTGCGCTTCCTGCGTGGAGCCACCGATATGCGGCGTCAGCAGCACGTTGTCAAACTCACACAGCGGCGACAGGAACGGATCGCTGTTGGTTGCGGGTTCTTGTGGGAATACGTCAATCGCAGCGCCAGACAGATGCTTACTGCTCAACGCTTCGCACAGTGCAGGAATATCAACCACTGTACCGCGAGCGGCGTTAATCAGAATAGAACCCGGCTTCATCAGCGCCAGTTCTTCCGCCCCCATCATATTCTGCGTGCTGTCATTTTCCGGTACGTGCAGACTCACCACGTCGCTCATATTCAGCAGGTCGGACAGATGGCGCACCTGCTGAGCATTCCCCAGCGGCAATTTACTTTCAATATCATAGAAGTAAACATGCATACCCAGGCTTTCAGCCAGAATACCTAACTGCATACCGATATGGCCGTAACCGATGATCCCCAGCTTTTTGCCGCGCGCTTCGAATGAACCCACCGCCAGTTTGTGCCAGATGCCACGGTGCGCTTTCGCGTTCGCTGCCGGAATACCGCGCAACATCAGCAGCATTTCGCCGATCACCATTTCTGCCACAGATCGGGTATTGGAAAAAGGCGCATTAAACACTGGGATACCGCGTTTAGTCGCAGCCGACAGTTCAACCTGATTAGTCCCGATACAGAAACACCCTACCGCGATCAGTTTTTCCGCCGCAGCAAAAATCTCTTCTGTCAGATGGGTACGCGAGCGGATACCCACAAAATGCGCATCGCGGATGGAGGCTTTCAGTGCCTCAGGATCCAGTGCGCCCTTGTGAAATTCAATGTTGGTGTAACCGGCTGCACGCAGGTTATCCAACGCGCTCTGGTGCACGCCTTCCACCAACAGAAACTTAATCTTGTCTTTTTCCAGTGATACCTTTGCCATTTCCCGACCTTATTTTCAGACTTCAAATGTGACAGAGTGCCAAACAGCCTCTGCCAACATAACAAAAATTACGCAGTCAGCAATACAAACGATTGCTTCGCCCGAATCGCACGACAGGACAGCGCACCTGATTTATGGCAAAAAATATTGCCAAAGATGTGCATCGCCATATCGGCGATAAACAAAATAAGAAAATGTGATATTAAGTGCCAAAAATGAGCGATTAACTCAATAGGTTTTTTTAGCTAAAAAATTTCTGACGTGGACGTTCGCCACGCCAGAATCATCACGTACTCATTTAGCGATGGTTTTTACACCCTCAGCGGTGCCGACTAACGCCACATCGGCGCCACGATTGGCGAACAACCCCACGGTCACGACACCAGGGATGCCATTAATGTGGTTTTCTACCTCGACCGCATTCATGATATTCAGATTATGCACGTCCAGAATGACATTGCCATTATCCGTCACCACGCCCTGACGATATACCGGCTGCCCGCCCAGTTTCGCCAGTTCACGCGCAACATAAGACCGCGCCATCGGAATGACTTCGACCGGCAACGGGAATGTACCCAGAACATCAACCTGCTTTGATGCATCCACAATGCAAATGAACTGGCGTGACAAGGCCGAAATGATTTTTTCACGGGTCAGCGCCGCGCCACCGCCTTTGATCATCTGCATGTGCCCGTTGATTTCATCCGCGCCGTCTACATAGACATCCAATGAATCGACCTCATTGGCGTCAAAAACAGGGATACCCAGACTTTTTAACTTTTCTGTTGAGGCATCCGAACTGGAAACGGCGCCTTTGATTTGATGTTTTATCGAACCTAGCGCATCAATAAAGTGTGCTGCCGTCGATCCGGTGCCTACTCCCACAATGGTGTCAGGGCGAACGTAGTCGAGCGCGGCCCACCCCACTGCTTTTTTCAGTTCATCTTGCGTCATAATCTGCTTCTGGCCTGTAGAATCGAGATACGAAAACGTGTGCGTATTATAGAACATGCCGATTGGGGAAAGCGTGTAAATTCATCTCTCCGCCAAGGTATTATTTCATGTATGCCATGCTGAATCGTGAAGGCGCACAATAACCAAAATAAGATTTCTGCATGGCAAATCAGCAAAATGTGGCATAGTGAAAAAAACAGGCTCATTCAGAGGACTTTGATTTTCATGAAACGCCCGGACTATCGAACGCTTCAGGCTCTGGATGCCGTCATCCGCGAGCGTGGTTTTGAACGCGCGGCCCAAAAGTTGTGTATCACTCAATCTGCCGTATCGCAACGTATCAAGCAGTTAGAAAATCTGTTCGGCCAGCCGCTATTAGTCAGAACTATCCCCCCCCGTCCGACGGAACAAGGGCAGAAACTGCTGGCGTTGCTGCATCAGGTAGAATTGCTGGAAGAAGAGTGGCTGGGCAATGAAACCAACAGCGATATCCCGCTGCTGCTGTCACTGGCGGTGAACGCCGACAGTCTGGCAACTTGGCTGCTACCCGCACTACAACCGGTTCTGGTCGATTCACCGATTCGCCTTAATTTGCAGGTAGAAGACGAAACGCGCACGCAGGAAAGGCTACGCCGGGGTGAAGTGGTGGGTGCGGTGAGTATTCAGTCTCAGCCGCTACCAAGCTGTCTGGTGGATAAACTGGGCGCGCTGGATTATCTGTTCGTCGCCTCACCGAGCTTTGCCGCCCGCTATTTTCCCAATGGCGTGACGCGTTCGGCCTTGCTGCGTGCGCCAGCCGTCGCTTTCGACCATCTGGATGATATGCATCAGGCTTTTTTACAGCAGAACTTTGATTTATCGCCGGGCAGCGTTCCCTGCCATATCGTCAATTCGTCGGAAGCGTTTGTACAACTGGCACGACAAGGCACGACCTGCTGCATGATCCCCCATCTGCAAATCGAGAGGGAACTGGCCAACAACGAATTAGTCGACCTGACGCCGGGATTGTTTCAGCGCCGGATGCTCTACTGGCACCGCTTCGCGCCGGAAAGCCGGATGATGAGGAAAGTCACCGACGCCCTGCTCGCGCACGGTCATCAGGTACTGCGGCAATCATGACTCCCTAAAATGATCAGGCCTGTTTGCACAGGCCTGATGGTGTTATCAATGAGTGAGTTCGACTGTTACGGCGTACGTACCAGCTCAAACACCACATCCACCTGATCGTCAAAGTGAATGGTTTGTTGCTCATAGGTTTGCGCCGCTTCGGTTTGTACCGCCGCATCTGCCGTTTTAAACATCCGCGCCATCGGCATCGGCTGGTAGTTGGCAACATGGTAGCGCACGCTGTAAATCGGCCCCAGCTTAGCATTGAAGCCCTGTGCCAGCGATGCAGCCTGACTCGTCGCCTGCTCTATCGCTTTCTTACGCGCTTCATCACGGTAGCTTTCCGGGTTAGCAACGCCTAATTCCACCGTGCGGATCTCATTCAGCCCCGATTTCAGCGCACCATCCAGCAGTTCATTCAGCTTATCTAATTGACGCAACGTCACTTCAACCTGACGTACGGCACGATAGCCCTTCAGCACCGACCCACCCGTTTTCAGATAGTCATATTCAGGCTGGGTGCGTAAATTGGCGGCATTAATATCTTTTTTCTCAATGCCATTTTTACCTAAAAAATCAAAGTATTGTGCAACGCGGGCATCGACCTGTTTTTTTGCTTCCGCTGCATCTTTCGATGACACACTCACTTCAATCGCCAGACGCGCAATATCGGGGATCGCGTCTACGCTGGATGTGCCAGACGTTACGATATGCGGGCCATCTGGCAGTTCCGCGGCCTGCACTGCCATTGACACACCGCCGAATCCAACAGCGGCGGCCAGCGCCAAAGCATTTAGCTTCATCAAACCTCGTTTCACGCTCTCTCCTTATTTATGTTTCGTCACGCATGCCTCTGGCAGATTGTCTGTGCCAACACGGAATCCTCCAGAATAGAGGCAAGACGGATCACTTTATCCACCAGCATAACGCATTACCAACGCCACAAAATATAGGTGAATTTCTGAAACTTAACGTAAGGCGGTGTCATTTATTTCCAACCGTGGTGTACCAGTTGCAGGGCAATCCCCCACATCACCACGCCGACAAAAACGTTAATCCCCCGCTGTACCCTCGGCGTATTCAGCCACGGTGCCAGCCAGGCGGCCAAAAGCGCCAGTGCAAAGAACCAGGTAAAGGAAGCCGTCACCGTTCCCAACGCAAACCAACTTCGTTCATCATCCGCAAACTGGCTTCCCAGACTCCCTAGCACCACAAAGGTATCCAGATAGACATGTGGATTCAGCCAGGTCACCGCCAGCATGGTCACGATAATCCGCCAGCGGCTTTGTTTCATCACCTCGGCGCTGGCTAGCGTGATATTTTTGCTAAAGACCGTTTTCATCGCTCCCCAGCCGAACCAGAGTAGAAACGCAACGCCGCCCCAAGTCACCGCCCCCAGGAGCAGAGAAGACTGACTGAGCAACGCACTACCGCCAAAAATGCCTGCCGTAATCAACACCACATCGCTCAAGGAACATAACAACGCCACCATCAGGTGATACTGCCGACGAATTCCCTGATTCATCACAAACGCATTCTGTGGCCCCAGCGGCAAAATCATCGCTGCCCCTAACAGAACGCCCTGTAAATACACCGCCCACATCCTGCTCTCCTGTACCGTTGGTTGTTACCGCGGGGGAGTGTATGAAAGCCGATTAAAGAAGTGAAATTGAATATTCTAACGCTGCATTAGCTACGCTAATGTGCTGAATTTAAGGAAGGAAACACACGATGAAAGGGCGATGTCTGACCATGCACCATGCCGATATCGGAACATGGCGCATGTGAAGCGGATTATATCAGCGGGTTTATTCTGGCTGTTTCGCTGTGGATGGTACGCTATGCAGGTGTACGTCCATCTGCGGATAAGGAATGCCGATACGGTGTTCATCCAGCACGCGCTTAAAGCTTTCTAACAGATCCCAGTACACCGCCTGGGCGTTGCCGTTGGTCGTCCATACCCATACGACAAAATTCAGCGATGACGCGGCCATTTCATTCAGACGAATGGTGACGCCTTTATCGTGCTGGATACGATCGTCAGCAGCAACGATATCGCCCAGCAGTTTTTTCACTACATCGATATCGGCATCGTAGGCCACGCTAACGGTAATGTCGGTACGGCGATCCGGTTCGCGCGAACTGTTGATGATGTTGCCTGCGATGATCTTGCCATTTGGCACCACGATGATTTTTCCATCCGCCGTGCGCAGCGTCGTCGAGAAGATCTGCACTTGCGTGACTGAACCAGCCACCCCACCCAAATCGACCCATTCACCGGTACGGAAAGGCCGGAAAATCACCAGCAAAACGCCCGCGGCAAAGTTCGCTAACGACCCCTGCAATGCCAGACCAACCGCCAAACCTGCCGCACCCATCACGGCAATCACCGAGGCCGTCTGCACGCCCACCCGGCTCAATACTGCAATCAACGTGAAGGCGATAATGCCATAGCGCACCAGCGCAGACAGGAAATCAGCCACGGTCGAATCGATAGCGCGGGCAATCATCAATTTGTTGAGGGTGCCGGAAACGATCCGTGCGATCACCAGACCAACGATGAGGATCACAACGGCTGCCACCACATTCACGGCATACTGCAACAACAAGTCCTGGTGCGTCACCAACCAGTCCCCTGCTTGATCCAAACTCGTATTAAGTTCTTCCATTTAAAAGCTCCTGTTTTCTTAATCACTGGCAAAGCATAACGTCAGTAACGTAAACCGCAACACTACTACCCAAAAATTAAGGCTCCCGTAGGAGCCTTAGCATCAAACCCATATACATCGTCTTACTTACAGTACATCAACCGCATTAAGCTCTTTGAAGGCTTGTTCCAGACGGGTCACCATGCTCGCCTGAGCGGAACGCAGCCACACACGCGGGTCATAGTATTTCTTGTTCGGCTGATCGTCGCCTTTCGGGTTACCCAACTGGCCTTGCAGATAGGCTTCGTTATCTTTGTAGTATTTCAGGATACCTTCCCACGTTGCCCACTGGGTGTCGGTATCGATGTTCATTTTCACTACACCGTAGCTGACAGAATCTTTGATTTCCTGCGCGCTGGAGCCGGAACCACCGTGGAACACGAAGTCCAGGCTGTTGTGTGGCAGGTTATGTTTCTTAGAAACATATTCCTGAGAATCACGCAGGATGGTCGGGGTCAGCTTCACGTTACCTGGCTTGTAGACGCCATGTACGTTACCAAAAGAGGCGGCGATGGTGAAACGTGGGCTGATCGCGTTCAGTTTGGTGTACGCGTAGTCAACGTCTTCTGGTTGGGTGTACAGCGCAGAAGCGTCCATGTGGCTATTATCCACACCGTCTTCTTCACCACCGGTACAACCCAGTTCGATTTCCAGCGTCATGTCGATTTTGGCCATACGTGCCAAATACTTAGAGCAGATTTCAATGTTCTCTTCCAGAGACTCTTCAGACAGGTCAATCATGTGAGAAGAGAACAGAGGTTTGCCCGTCGCTGCGAAGTGCTTTTCACCGGCGTCCAGCAGACCATCGATCCACGGCAGCAGTTTCTTAGCACAGTGGTCAGTGTGCAAAATTACTGGAATACCGTAGTGCTCAGCCATTTGATGCACATGATGAGCGCCAGAAATCGCACCCAAAATTGCCGCCTGCTGGCCTTCTGCTTTCAGACCTTTACCGGCGGTGAATGCTGCACCACCATTAGAGAACTGAACGATGACCGGCGCGCGTACTTTGGCTGCGGCTTCCAACACAGCATTGATTGAGTCGGTACCGACACAGTTCACTGCTGGCAAAGCGAATTGGTTTTCTTTTGCTACTGCGAAAACTTTCTGAACGTCATCACCAGTGATGACACCGGGTTTTACGAAATCAAAAATTTTAGACATGTTACGTGTCCCGTTTCGTTGGCCGTGGAGGGGTTAGAGAAATCGATATTGAATCGACAGGTTGCCCCAACACCACATATCGAGGCAACCATTAGGAAAGGGAAAAAATTCCCTTACCTTAAATTACTGCTTGGCGCGTTCTTCCAGCATCACTACTGCTGGCAGTTTTTTCCCTTCGACGAATTCGAGGAATGCACCACCACCGGTAGAAATGTAGGAGATTTTATCTGCAATACCAAATAGATCGATCGCCGCCAGCGTATCGCCGCCGCCTGCGATAGAGAATGCTTCGCTATCTGCGATTGCACGAGCAATCGTCTCGGTTCCTTTACGGAAATTCGGGAATTCGAAGACGCCAACCGGGCCATTCCACAGGATAGTCTTGGCATTCTTCAGAATCTCAGCCAGACGCTCAGCGGAAACATCACCCAGATCCAGAATCTGCTCTTCGTCTTTGATTGCCGTAACAGACTTCAGCGTTGCGGCTGCCGTTTCAGAGAATTCTGACGCTACTCGCACATCGCTTGGTACAGGAATATCGCAGGTTTCCAGCAGTTTTTTCGCTTCAGGAATCAGATCGGCTTCGTACAGGGATTTACCCACGTTGTGGCCTTGTGCGGCAACGAAGGTATTCGCAATACCACCGCCCACAATCAGTTGGTCAGCAATTTTAGACAGGGAATCCAGTACGGTCAGCTTAGTGGAGACTTTAGAACCGCCGACAATCGCCACCATCGGACGTGCTGGTTGGCTCAATGCTTTACCCAGCGCTTCCAGCTCATCAGACAGCAACGGACCCGCACAAGCGATAGGCGCAAATTTACCTACACCGTGAGTTGACGCCTGCGCACGGTGTGCCGTACCAAAAGCGTCCATCACGAACACATCACACAGTGCCGCGTATTTTTTGGATAGCACTTCGTCGTCTTTCTTCTCGCCTTTGTTAAAGCGAACGTTTTCCAGCACAACCAGTTCGCCTTCAGCGACATCAACACCGTCCAGATAATCTTTCGCCAGACGCACAGGAGAAGAGAGTTTCTCTTTCAGGTAGTTAACAACAGGCAGCAGAGAAAATTCTTCGTTATACTCGCCTTCGGTCGGGCGTCCCAGGTGGGAAGTGACCATAACGCGAGCGCCTTGTTTCAACGCGATTTCGATGGTCGGCAGAGAGGCACGGATGCGCGCATCAGACGTCACTTTCCCTTCTTTTACTGGAACGTTCAGATCCGCACGAATAAGAACACGTTTACCAGCCAGATCCAGATCGGTCATCTTAATTACAGACATGGTGAATCCTCTTGTTGATTCTCTTTTAAAGTTGCTTGAGCGAGATAGCGACCCCTGATCGCCACCGTCGTACTAGAAACCGCAGGCTGCCATCGCACGCGTGGTATCCAACATCCGATTGGCAAAGCCCCATTCGTTATCGCACCAGACCAATGTTTTAATCAGATGCTGACCACTGACCCGTGTCTGCGTACCGTCAACAATGGCACTGTGCGGATCGTGGTTAAAATCAGCCGACACCAATGGCAATTCAGTATAATCAACTATACCACGAAACGACTCATGCGCTGATTTTTGCAATAGTGCGTTAATTTCATTCACGTTTACGGCTTTCCTGACGCTAACGCTCAGGTCAATTGCCGTGACGTTAATCGTCGGCACCCGCACCGATATCGCCTCAAAACGATCGACAAACTGCGGAAAAATACGGGTGATCCCCGCCGACAGTTTGGTATCGACCGGGATGATCGACTGACTTGCGGCTCGGGTACGCCGCAGATCGTGATGATAAGCATCGATCACCGGTTGATCGTTCATCGATGAGTGGATGGTCGTTACCGTCCCATTCTCGATACCGAAAGCATCATCCAACAGTTTGATCACCGGAATAATGCAGTTAGTCGTACAGGATGCATTGGAAACAATACGATGCCCGCTTTCCAACTGCTGGTGATTGACGCCAAACACCACCGTCGCATCCAGATCCGCCGTGCCTGGATGAGAAAACAACACTTTCTTCGCGCCTGCCGCCAGATGGGCTTCTCCATCTTCCCGGCTACCGTAGACACCGCTGCAATCCAGTACGATATCAACACCGAGTTCTCGCCAGGGCAAGTGCGGTATTTCTGCCTGATGCAACAAGCGAATACTATCATCACCAACATAAAGCTGATCGCATTCCTGACGCACATCCCACGCAAAACGTCCATGGCTGGAATCGTACTTGAGCAAATGCGCCATACCTTCCGCGTTCGCCAGCTCGTTAATCGCCACAACGGCAATCTCAGCGCGGCGGCCTGATTCATACAACGCACGTAAAACACTGCGGCCTATACGGCCAAAACCGTTTATCGCAATACGGATCGTCATGGCGTCCCTTGTGGTTCCTTATGTCATGGTAAGTATACCCAGCACATAGAATATACTCTTCTTAGACACCAGAGAACCCCTGACAAAACGCCGTCAGCACAACAACTGAAACGCTTCAGCTAGAATAAACGAATTAATGTATAAAAGAAATATTCTCGTCTGGCACACACCAGAAGAGTGACCTGCGTCATAAAAATGAAAAAGCGCTGGCGGGGGCAGACAACGCGCATCAGGAAGTGGGGGAAAGGGAAGACAAAAAAGCCGCCAGTATTAGCTAATAATGCCGATCGTTTAAGACCGGGGGAAACACGGTGCGAGGTATCCCTGCGGGAACCTCATCACCGTGTTTCCCCCTAAATCCACGCTTAAGTGAACAGCTATTACCAGTATTAGCTGACGGCTTATCTTAGGTTTAACGCGATGTGATTACTTCAACAGCGCCAACGCTTTTTCCACCACGTTATCGACGGTGAAGCCAAACGCTTCGAACAGCAACTCCGCCGGAGCAGATTCACCAAAGCTCGTCATGCCGACAATCGCGCCGTTCAGACCAACGTATTTGAACCAGTAGTCGGCAATCCCCGCTTCAATCGCCACGCGCGCCGATACCGCCTTCGGCAGCACCGCTTCTCGGTACGCCGCATCCTGCTTGTCGAACGCATCCGTGGACGGCATGGACACCACGCGCACCTTGCGACCCGCCGCAGTCAGTTTGTCATACGCACCGACAGCCAGCTCCACTTCTGAACCCGTGGCAATCAGAATCAGTTCCGGCTGACCGTCGCTGTCTTTCAACACGTAGCCGCCTTTCGCCACGTTCGCCAGTTGTTCAGCAGTACGAGGGTGCTGTGCCAGATTCTGACGCGACAG
>NZ_JSXC01000017.1 GCF_000803215.1 Pectobacterium fontis | reverse complement strand
GAACTGGCTAAAGCCATAATAAAAAAAACCCGGCAGAACCGGGCTTTGGGAAGGACAGCTAAAAAATTTGGTATTAACGCAGCAGAGACAGAACGGTCTGCGGAACCTGGTTGGCCTGAGACAACACAGATGTACCAGCCTGTTGCAAAATTTGCGCTCGGCTCATGTTCGATACTTCCGTCGCATAATCTGCATCTTCAATACGGCTACGCGCAGAAGACAGGTTGTTGACAGTATTATTCAAGTTAGTGATAGTAGATTCAAAACGGTTTTGAATCGCACCCAAGTTACTACGTGCAGTATCAACGGCTTTCAGCGCAGTATCGACGGCATCAACGATTGTTTGAGCCAAACCACCACTACCACCGATTGTACCTGTACCGCCACTGATTGCGGCTACAGCAGTAGAAACGCCTGAAGACAAGCCATTAGTTCCCGTGCCAGCATTAACTAATGCGCCAGAGTCAATAGTAATGACTTCTGTTGCGCCAGTGTTAGCACCAACCTGAATGTTGATACCACCTGAAGCAGAACCGTCCAGCAATTTAGTACCGTTGAAAGAAGCAGAGGTAGCAACACGGTTGATTTCATCCAGACGCTGAGCCATTTCAGTATGGATAGAGACACGGTCAGTAGAGCTGTTGGTATCACTCGCAGCCTGAACAGCCAGCTCACGGATACGTTGCAAGTTATTATTGATTTCGTTCAGGTTGCCTTCAGCAGTTTGCGTCAGAGAGATACCGTCGTTAGCATTACGCGCAGCCTGAGTCAGACCTTTCACCTGTGCAGTCATACGGTTAGCAATCGCCTGACCAGCAGCATCATCTTTAGCGCTGTTGATACGCAGACCAGAAGACAGACGCTCAATAGCGGTACCCAAAGAAGACTGAGATTTGTTCAGGTTGTTCTGGGTAACCAGAGACATAGTATTAGTGTTGATTACTGCCATAATAGCGATTCCTTAATCAGTAAGTGTCGGTTTCGGGTTAGACCCACGGGTTCATCCCCGTCGCTAACATTTATCGGAACGCTTTCCAGAAGCTTTAATTTTTTTTTACTCAAATTCATTCTGGCTGTTTAAAAGATAGGTAGCGCTAACTTATAAAGTTAGCGCGGCAGAGCAAAACGGTCATCGTTGACTATGTTAAAACCGAGCACTACTTAATCGTTTCTCCTGAGCCGATTTTACAATGTAAACAAGACCATCAGCTTCTTAAAACCAGAGGTAATGCACGATAGGATCACCGTATGATACCTAACAACCAATCACTAAGCCTGAGCCACGACGGGGTTCACGAAGCAGGATACAGCCATATCTCAGCGTTGGCAGCGTTCAATCACCCGAATAGCTTATTCGACGAGCTTGCGCAGGGCCGGTATCCATATAGGCTATTAGAGGAAAATACAGCGCTGTATTTATGTTCTATACATTGTAAGAATAGCCCATACATTTATTGCTAAACTTATTATCTGTACAGCCGATACTAACTCCGTAGATCACCAAACTCTGAATAAAAGGATCCGATCATGGCAAGTATTTCTTCTTTAGGCGTGGGTTCTGGGCTGGATCTGAGCTCTTTATTAACACAGTTAAGAACAGCAGAAAATCAACGCCTAACGCCGATTACTACCCAACAAAGCAGCTATAAAGCCCAACTTACCGGCGTTAGCGCACTCAAAAGTGCCCTCGATAAGCTCAATACAGCCAACAATGCCTTAGCTAAATCTGAATCTTTTGGCATCACAACAGGCTCTATTGATGGCATAACGAATACCAAGGTTTCCAGCACCAACAAAGCATTTTCCACGACAACCAGCAGTGATGCGGTCGCAGGAAGTTATAGCATTGAAGTCCAGCAACTGGCACAGGCTCACTCAATCACTTCAGAGGCTAAAACTAGTGCGACAACAGCATTAAGCGAAACAGACACGACTATCACCATAGCTCAAGCAAACGGCAAATCACTGACTGTGAACATAACCGGTGGAGAAACCTCACTGAATGATGTTCGCGATACAATTAACAAAGCAAATGGCGGCGTTAGTGCAAGCGTAGTTAAAGCGAAGGACAATGAATACTATCTTATGCTTACGGCCAGAGATAGTGGTACTGAAGGGCAAATTACACTAACAGACAGTAGCGGTATATTGGGCACCACAACAGAGAAAGTTGCTGCCCAGAATGCCTTAATTGTGGCGAATGGTATCGAAATTGAACGCCAAAGTAATACCATTGATGACGCTTTTGAAGGTGTAACACTTACGCTTCTGGCAAAAACAGAAACTGATACGCCGGAAACGCTAACTATCGATCAAGATATTACTGGCATGAAAGATACGATCAAAGCCTGGGTCGATGCCTATAATGCACTTCAAGATACTATTAGCGCACAAACAAAATACACTGCTGTTGAAGCTGGAGAAGACCAATCTACTACCAACGGAGCGTTAATAGGTGATTCTACAGTTCGTACAATTCAGAATCAGTTGAAATCTCAACTCACTAGCGTACAAAACGATAACGATGAGTTCCATATTCTTGCTGACTTAGGCATTAGCCAGAATTTTAAAACGGGTAAGCTAGAAATAGATAACACTAAGCTTGAAAAGGCGTTGAAAGAAGAACCAGGTAAGGTGCAAAGCTTCTTCGTTGGTGATAATGATAAAACCGGATTTGCCACTCAGACACGTAGCTATCTGAAAGGGGTTCTGGATACCACAGAGGGTACAATCAAGACGAAAGAAGACAGTCTCAATAAAACGCTAAAGAGTCTTGATACACAATATACCCGTGTCAGCACTGGTATTGAAGAAACGATTGCCCGTTACCAGAAGCAATTTGTCGAACTTGATAAAGCAATGACTAATATGAATAGTACTATGTCTAGCCTGTCAAGTATGTTATCTAGCCTCTGAGTCATAAACAAAAGCAGGTAATATGATGTACAACATGAAAGGCAGCCAAGCCTATGCTCAGGTAGGTCTTGAAAGCAGTGTGATGAGCGCAAGCCCTCACCAGCTTATCGTCATGCTGTTTGATGGTGCGCGCAGTGCAATGGTGCGCGCACGCATCCTCATGGAGCAAGGCGACATTCCCGGCAAAGGTATGGCGTTATCTAAAGCAATCAATATTATCAACAACGGGCTAAAAGCCGGGTTAGATATGGAAGGTGGGGGCGAACTCGTTGAAAACCTGTCTGCGCTGTACGACTACATGTCTCAACGTTTGTTGATTGCCAACTTACATAACGATGCAAAAGTGATAGAAGAAGTCGAAGCACTCCTGGAAAATATTGCCGATGCCTGGCGGCAAATCGGCCCTAATTACAAACCTGAGCAGGAAGTAAGTTAATGGCCTCCCCCCATCGGCTTCTAAAAGATTACCAACAACTTTTGTCTCTGAGTCAAAAAATTCTTCGTTTGGCCGTCAGCGGCCAATGGGATACGTTGGTTGAGCAAGAGATTGTTTATGTTCAGTCCGTTGAAGGCCTGGTGAATACGCCAATTCCCGATGAAATTGACAGTGTGATGCGTCTGCATCTGCGACAAATTTTGCAGGAAGTGATGGATAATGAAGCGAAAGTAAAACAACTTCTGCAGAAGCGAATGGATGAGTTAAGTTCGTTGATGGGGCAGTCACTGAAACAAAAATCAATTAATACAACTTATAGCGAATTTGCAGGGCAGCGACTGCTGCCTGGCAATGCCTTACCTGATGAAACGCCTTCATAACACCACGTTGTAAGTATACTGTTATAACCGCGCCTCTATTTATTGAAACGTTTTCACCCATAACGATTGCTTTCAAGCGAAATGATCACACTATCGGTAGAACGAAATATATATGTAGGCGCTAAAAACGACGAAGACTAACGAGTTTAAAACCAAAAAGAAACAGGTGAGGAGAAGCCAGTACAACTAAAGATTGCACGCAATCTCATCTGCATTAACAGTGAGAACGCGCACAATAACATTGGTGATTACAGCCTGATACCATGAGTCGGTATCAAACAGACATATTCATCACTTCCTGATACGCAGAGACCAGTTTATTACGGACTTGAATACCCAACTGCATTGAAATGGATGATTTTTGCAAATCGACCATAACGTCATTCAATGCGACACCAGGCACACCCAAGGTAAATTTTTCACCCTGCGTACGAGCCACCTGCTGTGTTTCGCTGATTTTCCCCAGAGCTGCTTTCAACTCGCTGGCAAAACCAGGATCTACGGATGGTCTGGCTATTGGCGTACTCGAGGCTTGCAGAGCTTTAACCTGCATTTGCTGGAGAACGCCATCAATACCTTGAACCGACATAATACCTCACTAAGCCATGCTGATTAGGCTGTTTCATACACATTTATGACAGCGATACCCTATCACACCACACTTAGTCTAAATGGGGTAATTAGCGTGAAAAATGCCACCTTATCGACCCATCGATTTTTCTTTTACGGAAAATAATGACATGCCCATAAATTTAGGCGAAATATTTATTGATTGCGCAATCAGGGAGTTCTGTTTTGTCACGTCACAACGTTAAGTATATCGTTCAACAACCAAGCAGAGATAGAGTATGAACGCCTCATTAACCGGCACCGCTACCGGTAAAAACAGCTTTGGCGAAATACTCAACCGGTTACGCGCCAATCCGAAAATTCCGCTATTGATAGCAGCAGCCGCGACGATTGCTATTGTCGTTGCATTGACTTTATGGGCTAAAGGCCCAGATTATCGTGTTCTTTACAGCAACATAAATGACCGAGACGGCGGTGCAATTGTCAGCGAATTAACCAAGCTGAATATCCCTTACCGTTTTGCGGAAAACGGTGGGGCAATCATGATTCCCTCCGAAAATGTCTATGAAACCCGGCTCCGACTTGCCCAATTGGGGCTGCCTAAAGGCGGCGCTGTTGGCTTTGAATTGCTCGATCAGGAAAAGTTTGGCATTAGTCAGTTCAGTGAACAGATTAATTATCAACGCGCACTGGAGGGCGAGTTATCCAGAACAATAGAAACACTCGGTCCCGTTCAAAATGCGCGAGTCCATCTTGCTATACCGAAACCCTCACTGTTCGTTCGTGAACAGAAAGCGCCGTCTTCTTCTGTAACATTGACATTACAACCAGGTCGCGCACTAGACGAAGGGCAAATTAACTCTATTGTTTACATGGTTTCCAGCAGCGTGGCTGGCCTCCCCCCGGATAATGTTACAGTTGTCGATCAGACCGGACGCCTGCTAACTCAGGCAGGTGGCAGTGGTCGCGATCTCAATGCAGCGCAACTTAAGTTCAGTAACGAAGTTGAGGCGATGTATCAACGCCGCATAGAATCAATCGTTGCTCCAATGGTTGGTATGGGCAATGTACATGCTCAGGTCACTGCACAAATCGATTTCTCTGCTCGTGAACAAACAGATGAACAGTATCAACCCAACCAACCGCCGGACAAAGCGGCCGTTCGCTCTCAGCAAACCAGCCAGAGTGAACAACGTGGTGGCCCGAACGTAGGTGGCGTGCCCGGGGCATTATCCAATCAGCCAGCACCGGCACCAACTGCCCCTATCGCGACGCAGCCAAATAATGCCAACGCCAATGCGAATAATCAGGCTGGTCAGCAGAATCAAAACAATGCGGCGGGTGCGCAAGGCAATGCCGCTAATGCTAATACCGTCATTCAAACATCTAATGTTCGCAATGATGCAACAACCAACTATGAAGTCGACAAAACGATTTTACATACCAAACACAGCACGGGTGGTGTGAAGCGCTTGTCTGCGGCCATAATCGTCAACTACCAGCCCCCAGGTGAGGATGGCAAACCCGTTGCACTGACAGAAGAACAGATCAAGCAAATTGAAACGGTAGCGCGTGAAGCGATGGGCTTCTCTGCGGAACGCGGTGATACCTTAAATGTCGTTAATACGCCATTTATGGATACTACAGATGGTTCTGGCGAACTCCCCTTCTGGCAAACACAGGCATTCCTCGATCTCATGATGGAAGCTGGGCGCTGGTTGCTGGTTCTGATCGTTGCCTGGATCCTGTGGCGTAAACTGGTTCGTCCACAATTGCAGAAGAAAGCACAACAACAAGAAGCTGCGCTGGCAGCAGCAGCTCTGTCTAAAGATGCAGATGACGATGTTATGGTTAACCTGAGCAGCTCCGAAGTGGAACAGCAACGGAAATCGCAGCAACGCGTCAATGCAGAGATGCAAAGTAACCGCATACGTGAAATGGCAGAGAACGATCCACGCGTTGTCGCTCTGGTAATTCGTCAATGGATGAGTAGTGAACTATGAACCTGACAGGAACAGAAAAAAGCGCCATCTTATTGATGACCATTGGTGAAGACCGGGCCGCAGAGGTGTTTACTCATCTTTCGACTAAAGAAGTACAGCACCTCAGTTCTGCAATGGCAAACCTGCGTCAAGTATCGCAGCAGCAATTACTAGAAATATTGAGAGAATTTGAAGCAGACTCAGAGCAATATGCCGCTCTCAGCGTTAATGCCAGCGACTATCTCCGCTCAGTACTGATTAAAGCGCTGGGTGAAGAGCGTGCATCCAGCCTGTTGGAAGATATTCTGGAAAGCCGCGAAACATCCACTGGCATGGAAACGCTCAACTTTATGGAACCTCAGATTGCGGCAGACCTTATTCGCGACGAGCATCCACAGATCATTGCTACTATTCTGGTCCATCTGAAGCGTGCTCAGGCTGCTGACATTTTGGCGTTGTTTGACGAACGTCTTCGCCATGATGTCATGCTGCGTATCGCGACCTTCGGCGGCGTTCAGCCTTCAGCGCTGGCAGAACTGACAGACGTTCTGAATGGCTTGCTGGATGGCCAAAACATCAAACGCAGCAAGATGGGTGGTGTTCGTACTGCGGCTGAGATTATCAACCTGATGAAAAGTCAGCAGGAAGAAGCCGTTATCGATGCTGTGCGTGAGTTCGATGGCGAACTGGCACAGAAAATTATCGATGAAATGTTCCTGTTCGAAAATCTGGTCGATGTGGACGATCGCAGCATTCAGCGCCTTCTGCAAGAGGTCGAATCCGAGTCTCTGCTGTTGGCATTGAAAGGTGCCGAAGAGCCGCTACGCGAGAAATTCCTGCGCAACATGTCCCAGCGTGCGGCAGAAATTCTCCGCGACGACCTCGCAACCCGCGGCCCGGTGCGTATGTCTCAGGTCGAAAACGAACAGAAAGCCATTTTGCTCATCGTCCGTCGACTGGCAGACAGCGGCGAGATGATTATCGGTGGTGGCGAGGATGCTTATGTCTAATGCCCCCAAAAACCTGGCTTGGCAACCCTGGAAGCTCAATGATCTGGCTGAGTCGGTATCAAAATCAGTACCAGCGGATCAGGTGAGCGATGAGCCTGATGTGTCTGAAAGAGCATTTCTCGCTGAAGAAAATACGTTTTCTACCGCAGAGGATGAGTTGGCATTGCTGCGTGAAAGCACGATGCAGCAGGCTCGAGAAACTGGTTTTGCGCAAGGCCATCAACAAGGCTATGACGCTGGTTATCAGGAAGGTTTAGCTAAGGGACAACAGCAGGGTTTGCAGAATGCTTTACAGCAACAGCAGCCGATCATCGAACAGATGCAGCAAATGGTCACTGAATTCCAACAGACGTTGGATACACTTGATAGTGTGATTCCGGCTCGTCTAATGCAGTTGGCGTTAACCGCAGCGAAGCAAATTCTGGGGCAACCTCCGGTATGTGACGGTAACGCCCTGCTCGGCCAAATACAGCAATTGATCCAGCAAGAACCTATGTTTTCTGGTAAAACGCAGTTGCGCGTTCACCCTTCAGACTTGGAACGCGTTGAACAATATTTAGGCCCGACACTTAGCTTACATGGCTGGAGGCTTCTGGCTGATAGCCAACTCCACCCTGGTGGCTGTAAAGTCAGTGCGGAAGAAGGCGACCTGGATGCCAGTCTTGCAACACGCTGGCATGAACTTTGCCGCTTAGCCGCACCGGGAGAGCTATGATGACTTCACGCCTCGGACGTTGGCTTTCTTCTCTTGATTCATTTGAGAAGCGCATTGACGATACACCTTCGGTGCGTCGTTATGGCCGCTTAACCCGGGCGACAGGTTTAGTTTTGGAAGCGACTGGGCTACATATGCCGCTGGGGGCTACCTGCCTCATCGAACGGCAGAATGGCTCTTCTCCGGTTGAAGAAATCGAAAGTGAAGTTGTCGGCTTTAATGGACAAAAACTCTTTCTCATGCCGCTGGAAGAAGTTGAAGGTATTACGCCTGGAGCGCGTGTTTACGCTCGTGTCGGACAGGACAGCAGTAGTCAGGGAAAACAATTACCACTAGGTCCTGAACTACTGGGTCGGGTGCTGGATGGTAGCGCAAAACCGCTTGATGGTTTACCCGCGCCGGATACAGGCTATCGCGCACCGCTGATTACGCCACCGTTCAATCCATTACAGAGAACGCCTATCGAAAGTGTTCTCGATGTGGGCGTTAGAGCGATTAATGCCCTGCTTACCGTGGGACGTGGGCAACGGATGGGGCTGTTTGCTGGTTCCGGGGTAGGTAAAAGTGTGCTGTTGGGCATGATGGCACGCTATACTCAAGCTGACGTTATCGTTGTTGGCCTTATCGGCGAACGCGGTAGAGAAGTAAAAGATTTTATTGAGAATATCCTGGGCACAGAAGGACGCGCGCGTTCCGTCGTTATCGCAGCGCCAGCGGATGTTTCCCCATTATTAAGGATGCAGGGGGCCGCGTATGCTACGCGTATTGCTGAAGATTTTCGCGATCGCGGGCATCACGTACTGCTCATCATGGATTCACTCACGCGCTATGCCATGGCACAGCGTGAAATTGCCTTAGCTATTGGCGAGCCACCGGCAACGAAGGGTTATCCCCCTTCTGTTTTTGCCAAATTACCAGCATTGGTAGAACGCGCAGGCAATGGTATTCATGGCGGTGGCTCAGTCACTGCTTTCTATACTGTTCTGACAGAGGGTGACGATCAACAAGATCCTATCGCCGACTCTGCTCGCGCCATCCTTGACGGGCATATTGTATTGTCCCGTCAATTAGCCGAGTCCGGCCATTATCCGGCCATTGATATTGAAGCATCGATTAGCCGCGCGATGACAGCGCTGATCGATGAAGGCCACTATGCTTCCGTAAGGCAGTTTAAACAGTTACTATCCAGTTACCAACGTAACCGTGATTTAGTCAGCGTGGGTGCCTACGCAGCAGGTAGCGATCCCATGCTTGACAAAGCAATTCGGCTCTACCCGTACTTGGAAGCCTTCTTGCAACAAGGTATGTTTGAACAAAGTAACTACGAAGAATCCTGCCAGGCGTTGCACACTATTTTCCCTCGTAACGAGTAGGAGAGCAGATGAAAACCCAGTCACCGCTGGTTACACTACGCGAACTGGCGCAGAAAGACGTTGAGAAGGCAGCGGGCCAGTTGGGGCAGGTGCGTCAGGCACATCAACAGGCAGAGCAGCAGCTCAACATGCTGTTAAACTATCAGGATGATTATCGTCAAAAATTGAACTCGACGATGTCTGCTGGTATGGCGAATAATAGTTGGCAAAATTATCAGCAATTCATCCGAACGTTGGACAGTGCTATAGAGCAACACAGACAACAGCTCTCGCAATGGACATCACGTTTAGATTTAGCAATGAAGACCTGGCAAGAAAAGCAGCAGCGATTGAACGCTTTTGAGAAATTGCAAGATCGTGAAGTGACAAGACAACTTGCCAAAGAAAATAAAATCGAACAAAAACAAATGGATGAATTTGCCCAACGGGCTTCACAGAGGAAAGCAGAATAATGAATCTGTCCGCGTTACCTATAGCGACCACTGCCGGCGATACGAGCAGTTCTTCTGCTTCTCTGCTAACACAAGGCGAGCTGCCAAAAGATTTTGTTGATCTGTTGAGCAAACGCATAGCACAAGCAGTCGATACCTCGGGTAAAAAAGCGCTCGATAAAGTAGACGAAGAAGCCCTGCTAAACGCATTAGGGAAGGATAATGCTTCCCTCAGCCGTGAAGATTTAACGGCTCTGCTCTCTTCATTCAGTTCACTCACTGGTACAACCATCACAGCGGGTAAGCAAAGTCCAGAAATTACAGAGCAGGTAAAACTTAAGAGTCAGGGTGAAAAAGATGCCACTGACACCACACAAGATAATGTCATGGCAATGCAGGCGCTGCTTGCCATGTTGCAAACAACACAGCTTCCTACGCAACCTGCTGCTGATAACATCGCAGAAACGGCGGTTACGACGGGTTTAACTATTCCTGGATTTATTGATGCTAAGCGCCAGAATGTGTCTCCTACAGCAGGAGTAAATCATTCGGATGAAAATGCCAAAAACATACTGGCAAAGCTGCTCGACACATCAGTAATAGCAGATAAAGATGCAGGCATATCACGCGATCTGCATCATGCAGACAAGCAAGCATCATCAACAACGTCCGAATCTGCGGATGAAGCCGCAAAATTTGCACTCATGACACCGGCTTCTCTGGCAGGCGATCGTAATGCACCTGAATCGGCTTCTGCGGTAAACAATGGCGTGTCTCAAACAACACCACCTGTGGCACAGGCTATGCACGTTCAGCCCCCAGCGGTGGGAACCACGACCCCCGCACCTCAGGCAGCCAATGCACAACTGAATGCACCGTTTGGCTCACCACAATGGCAAGATGCTTTGGGCCAACAGATCGTGATGTTTAGCCGTAACGGCCAGCAGACCGCAGAACTACGTTTGAACCCACAAGAGTTAGGTGCTCTGCATATCAGTCTAAAAATCGATGATAATCAGGCACAAATCCATCTGGCTTCAGCGAGCAGTCAGGTTCGCTCAGCGCTAGAAGCCGCTCTGCCACATCTGCGTAATGCGATGGCAGAAAGCGGAATTAACCTTGGCCAGAGCAGTGTAGGTAGTGATTCTTCTGCCTGGCAGCAGCAAATGGCGAGTAATAATAACAACAGCAATAACCATGGCTCGTCTTACCAACAGCAATTTGGTCATTCAGCAGACAGTACAAGTGAATTATTAAACGTGCCAGAACAGTTAAGATCAATGGCATCATCAGTCAACGGCGTTGATATCTTTGCCTGAAACTAAAGTAAACGAATAAGTTAGCGCGATTTTCCCTGCCTATTCACTGTATTGAACAGTGCAATAGGCAGGATAATCATCGATATTACGCATTTATTTATTGTTGGTTTCATCCAGCAATAAATATCGATAAGTAACGGGAACTATCTTTGGCTATGTCTGATATGCAAGTTCGATCAGGACGTAAACGATCTGTCTGGATGATACTACTGATTATCATTGCCCTCGCTGCAACGGGTGCTGCGGGTGCTGCCTGGTGGCTATTAAATCAGAAAAACGCGGCAACGGCTGAGCAGGAGGTGCCACCACCGCCAGAGCCGGTTTTCATGCCATTGGATACCTTCACTGTTAATCTCGTCAATGCAGATAACGACCCTGACCGTGTTTTGTATGTTGGATTCACGCTGCGCTTACCAGATGAAGCAACTCGCACACGGTTCACGAATTATCTGCCAGAAGTTCGCAGCAGGCTGCTATTGTTACTTTCTCGTCAGGACGCTATTGCGCTCGCCAATGAGCAAGGTAAACAGAAGTTGATAGAGCAAATTAAGCAAGTGCTAAGCCCCCCATTAGTTCCTGGCCAACCTAACCAGGTCGTTACTGATGTTCTGTTCACGGCTTTTATACTGCGGTAACCATTATGGGCGATAGCATTCTTTCACAAGCAGAAATTGATGCATTATTAAATGGCGACAGCGGCGATAGCGACGCTGATGCAAATGCATCGTCAAAAACGGATGGAGACGTCAAACCCTACGATCCGAATACTCAGCGGCGTGTTATCCGCGAACGTTTACAGGCATTAGAAATTATTAATGAACGTTTCGCACGTCAATTTCGTATGGGGTTGTTTAACCTGTTACGTCGTAGCCCTGATATCACCGTAGGTGGCATCAAGATACAGCCTTATCATGAGTTTGCCAGGAATCTTCCTGTACCGACAAACCTGAATCTGATTCACTTAAAACCGCTACGTGGCACCGCATTATTTGTATTTTCACCAAGCCTGGTATTTATCGCCGTAGATAACCTTTTCGGTGGTGATGGGCGCTTCCCGACGAAAGTCGAAGGACGTGAATTTACTCACACAGAGCAACGTGTGGTTAAGCGAATGTTGCGCTTGGCTCTGGAAGCCTATGGCGAAGCGTGGAATGCGATTTACAAACTTGACATCGAATACGTGCGTTCAGAAATGCAGGTCAAGTTTACCAATATCACCACGTCGCCTAATGATATTGTTGTGACGACACCGTTTCATGTTGAAATCGGTTCACTTACTGGCGAATTTAATATCTGTATCCCTTTTTCAATGATAGAGCCGCTGCGTGAACTGCTCGCGAATCCGCCATTGGAAAACTCACGTCAGGAAGATCAGAGCTGGCGAGACACCTTAGCTAAACAGGTGCAGCATTCTGAGTTGGAATTAGTCGCAAGCTTTGTTGATATTCCACTACGACTGTCCAAGATTCTAAAGTTACAGCCCGGTGATGTATTACCGATCGATAAACCTGACAAAATCATTGCTCATGTTGACGGTGTGCCTGTATTGACCAGCCAATATGGCACATTAAACGGGCAATATGCTCTACGTGTTGAACATTTGATTAACCCTATATTGAATTCTCTGGATAACGAGGAACAGCCCCATGAGTGACATCAAGAAACCGTCCGACGACAAGGAATCAGTGGACGATCTGTGGGCTGATGCATTTAACGAGCAACAGGCTTCAGATAAACCAGCCGCAACAACGGAAGGTATTTTTAAATCGCTAGACGGTCATGATCCACTGGGTGCCTTGCAGGATATCGATCTTATATTGGATATCCCTGTCAAACTCACTGTTGAACTTGGTCGCACCAAAATGACGATAAAAGAGCTGCTTCGCCTGACTCAGGGTTCAGTGGTTGCGCTGGATGGCTTAGCCGGTGAACCGCTGGATATTCTGATTAATGGTTACCTGATTGCCCAAGGCGAAGTCGTCGTCGTATCTGATAAGTATGGTGTTCGTATTACCGATATCATCACACCATCCGAACGTATGCGCCGCCTGAGTCGTTAATGGCAACAGCCTCGGTTTCATCTCCGACGTCAGTATCAGGCCAGCAATCGACGCTTGTTACTGAACCGCCGCTTACCGGCAGCATGTTACTGACACAGGTCGGTAGCGTGCTTGCTGGTATTCTGTTATTTATACTACTGATAGCTTGGCTAGCCCGTAAACTCGGCTTTGCCCCACAGGGCAAACAAAACAAATTGCTAAAAGTGGTATCCAGTTGCCCTGTTGGGCAGCGCGAGCGTGTTGTTATTGTAGAAGTTGACAATACCTGGCTGGTGCTAGGTGTTACGACCCAACAAATCACACCGCTGCATACACTTCCAGCACAGCCAACCACCGACAGTTCTTCCACTGGCGATATCAAGCCGGTAGATTTCAATCAACTGTTAAAGAAAGTTTTAAAGCGTCCGGAAAAATCGGAATGAGTGCCTTGCCTAATTATTTTCGTATCATCGCCCTGCTTCGCACACTGCGCTATGGTTTAGCCATCGGTTTATTGTTCATAGCTCCATCCGTATGGGCGCAGATCCCTGGTATTGTGACGCAACCGCTACCTAACGGTGGGCAGAACTGGACACTACCCGTACAAACGCTGGTTTTCCTCACGTCATTAACATTCATTCCTGCCGCATTGTTAATGATGACTAGCTTCACCCGCATCATTATCGTACTGAGTTTGTTACGCAATGCGTTGGGTACACCAACCGCGCCACCGAACCAGGTATTACTCGGTTTAACGCTTTTTCTGACATTTTTTGTTATGTCTCCAGTCTTAAATCGCGTTTATGACGAAGCCTATCTTCCCTTCAGTCAAGATCAAATCAGCATGGAAACCGCCATCGAACGTGGCGCAGAACCGTTGCGTGAATTCATGCTGCGGCAGACCCGGGAAACCGATCTGGCATTATTTACCCGGCTGGCAGAAATCCCTGAGATTCAGGGACCTGAAGCAGTACCGATGCGTGTGCTTCTCCCTGCATTTGTAACCAGCGAGCTAAAAACAGCTTTCCAGATCGGCTTTACTGTATTTATTCCTTTTCTGATCATCGACCTTGTTGTTGCCAGTGTTTTGATGGCGCTGGGGATGATGATGGTTCCTCCGGCGACCATTTCTTTGCCTTTTAAACTCATGCTTTTCGTATTAGTCGATGGCTGGCAGCTACTACTTGGTTCATTAGCCCAAAGTTTTTATAGTTAGAGGAATGCGACTATGACACCAGAATCGGTCATGGCTCTTGGCTATGAGGCAATGAAAGTAGCGTTGGCACTCGCCGCACCTCCCCTGATAGCCGCCCTGCTCAGCGGGCTGTTTATTAGTCTTTTACAAGCCGCCACTCAAATAAACGAAATGACATTGTCGTTTATCCCTAAGATTCTAACTGTCTTTTTCACCTTGGTGATTGCTGGCCCTTGGATGTTAAACCTTATGCTGGACTATATGCGTACACTATTCGGCCAATTACCTAATATTATTGGGTAAACATGCTGACGTTTAACAGTTGGGACATGGTTAACTGGGTGAGCCAATTTTTCTGGCCATTCGTCAGGATCCTTGCACTGATCAGCACCGCACCTGTCTTTAACGAAAGAGCCATTGGTAATCGGGTGAAAATTGGTCTGGGTGCACTAATTACTCTGCTTGTTGCCCCCTATTTACCGTTAAATACTACCCCTATCTTTTCAGTAGCGGGGGTATGGTTGCTAATACAGCAGATTCTCATCGGCGTTACCCTGGGCCTGTCAATGCAGTTAGCATTTGCCGCGATCCGTCATGCAGGTGAACTCATCGGCTTACAGATGGGGCTCGCCTTTGCAACCTTCTTTGATCCAACTGGCGGCCCGAACATGCCGGTCATTGCTCGTTTCATGAATATTCTCGCCATTTTACTCTTTTTGACCTTTGATGGGCATCTCTGGCTGATTTCGTTATTGGCAGATAGCTTCTATACCCTGCCCATCAGTGCCGATCCAATTAACAGCAATGCCTTTCTTGCTCTTGCACGGGCTGGTGGACTGATTTTTATTAATGGATTGATGTTGGCGTTACCCATCATCACGCTGTTGCTAACCATCAACCTGGCATTAGGTATGCTTAACCGTATGGCACCACAACTCTCAATATTTGTAGTAGGTTTCCCGATAACCCTCACCGTCGGAATTATAACGATAGGGTTATTACTTCCCCTTATTCCACCATTCGCAGAGCATTTGTTCAGTGAGGTTTTCGACTTACTCGCTGATATTCTTAGCCAGCTATCAAGTTCTTGAATACCGATCGAATGTAACCCCGTAGAGTCCAAAAACCAGACCGGCTACAGGTTCAGCACATGCTTACCACCGCTTGTTCGGTATCCCCCATTTTTCACATGATGATAAGAGCCGTAATTGAGATCAATTGTGCTTAGAAAGCAATGGCAAATATTGATGGATGGGCTAAGCCAGGTATTGTATGAAAGGAAATGACAAAAAAATTCAGGGTGGTGGGAAATAAAAAATGGCATGTCATTCAATATAATAAAGCGAATGACACGCCTAAAAAATACGCCCGGTTTAAGCGTATTCAAACCGTAAAGTAGAATAGATAAATATATTCTATCGCTACTATTTTATCTGGAATAACGACATTCCCTGCATATTCTGGAAAGCCGTATAAGAAGCCTGAAGAGAAGATTGCTGCATGATGTAAGACGAAATTGCCTCATACCAATCGGTATCCTGCAATTGCGACAGTGTCGTTTTGTTTGTTACATCACGATCCTTACCAATCGAATTAAGATTATCAATCTCATTGAGCTGAATCCCCAACACTGCATTAACAGATGAGATATTATTCAACGAGTTGTTTAAGCCTCGATTAGCCGTTTCCATCGCCGCTGCAACACTTGTCTTTGTCGCATCATCGGCATCGCTAAGTGGAGTCTCAAGCGCGTTAATTGCGATATCCAGCGTTTCAAACAGATCCGATTGGATACTGCCATCAGGCTCTTTTTTAGCATCGCCCGTAGAACCATTAAACACGGTAGAACCAATATGACCCACTGTCATTGTACGCGCAGCATCTACACGTTGTGAAATAGCCTCGTTCCCACCAACATATTCTATTCCCGCAGTACCTTCAACAAAAGGCATACTATCTGTTTCATAGCCTGCAAAAATAAAATTACCATTACCATCGGTACTATTAGCCAGATTGAGTAATTCAGCTTTCATGCCACGCAGGGACGTCGCGACCGATTTACGATCATCATCACTCAAAACACCGCCGCCTTTAATAACTTCGGTCAATGCACTGGTTACAGTTGTGACGCTTTTATCCAAAATAGATGACTCAAGGGACATGCTTTGTTGAGCAAAGGTACGAGCCAGCGTGTACTGGCTATTTTCCGACTGTGCCTGGCCAAGCATGATAGCACCTGCCGCCGCAATTGGATCATCCGATGGATTTACAACACGCTTACCCGTTGACAGTTGTTCACCTGTCTTTTGCCACGTAGCTTGACCATTCAGAATGCCTTGCATATTTTGCTGATATATCATGCTGGTACTTAAACGCATGGTATTAATTCCTCTTCTTCAAATGGTCAAATTAGCTACGAGCCGCTAACAGGGCATCAAATATAGATTGTGCGGTTTTGATAACCTGAGCATTCGCCATATAATATTGTTGGTAACGCATTAAATCGCCGTATTCTTCATCAAGGTTTACACCCGATACAGACTGCTGTTCTGCCGTTAATTGCTTAACAACGTTTTGCTGCGACGTATTATTTATTTTCAGAGTGCTGGTCTGGTTACCAATTTCTCCGACGATACTGGCATAAGCGCCAGAAATGCTCGCTTTACCACCGACGAGTTGTTCATTTTGTAGAGCGAGTAACGCCTTCGCATTGGTATTATCGCTAACACCACCAAATACAGGATTACCACTGGCATCCACAACAGCATTACCTGAAGAATCGAGTTTAACAGACGCTGCTGCAATCTTATTCGGATCGGAAATCGCTACAGACATATCAGTGATGACATCGTTGACAGGTTTGAGTAAAAAACTGTCATTGGTCGCGGGTGTTCCCGTGATGGTCATCTTGATGCCATCAAAGTTCAGACTGCTCTCTGCGGGAGTACCTGATGTCGTCACAGCCGCAGTGAATTTTGAATTATCGGACAAACGTGTAACTTGCCAGTTAGCGCCATCATATTTAATCGAGTAGTTGGTTGCCAACACATCTTTGCTACTGGTATAAGACGGCGTTAACACGGCACTGCCGCTATTTTTAGCGTCGTTCAGAGCGACAGCTTCACCAAAAGAGAAGAAATCACCACCTTTAACACCATCACGGTCATAGCCTTGCTGATGTTGAGCATTAAACGCGTCAGCGAATGCCAGCGCTAGCTGCCCTAGCTGAGCGCGCGTTTCATCCAGCGTATCTGTACGAAAAGAAAGCAATCCACCTAATGAACCACCCGTCAAGGTACTTTCATTTAACGCAACAACATCACCAGTCCGGTCTTGATAACCGATAGTAAGACGAGCAGGTTCAGTACTAGAGCTTATCGCCACCAACTGATTACTGCTGCCAGACTGAACCAAATTCGTACCATTTTTTAATGCAACGTTGTAGACGATCTCATCCTGAACAGTAACATCGACCCCCACCAATTTATTGAGTTGGTCAACCAGGAGATCGCGTTGATCGAGCAAATCGTTAGGCATCGTGCCACTATTTGCTCCCATCAGTTTCGTGATTTCATTGTTTAACGATGCAATTTGTTCGGTATACGTATTAACCTGACCAACAATACTTTGGATCTGTGTATTCAGACCGCTGTCCATATCACGCAGATATTTATCGGTGGATTTAAATTGGTTGACTAACCCTTCGGCTTTACCTAACACAGTTTGGCGAGTAGATGAATCACCCGAATTACTGGTGAGGTTTTGCAAGTTAGAAAAGAAATCCTGAATTGTTGATGAAAGGCTCGTTGTGCTGCTAGCCAGCAGGTTATCAATTTTGGATATCTGCTCATAGTGAGCAGAAACAGAGCTGCTTGTCGTTTGTGCAGCACGCAACTGGTTGGTGATGAATTCGTTGTACTGACGGTTGACGCTAACAACATTAACACCGTTGCCAATATACCCAGCCGATGTGCTGTTGCTAATGGCCTGCTCAAGTATTGTATTTTGCCGACTATATCCAGTAACAGCCTGATTACTAATGTTGTTACTCACGGTACTCAGCGCAACCTGTGCACCTTTTAAGCCACTCATCGCGGTATAAATTAAATTGGACATAGGATGTTGTTCCTTTTACACAGGCTCTTGTCACCCATGTGATTAACCAAATGCTGAAAGCAGCAAATACGCTACATAACTTAATTACTTTATCGGTAAGGAAGCGCAAATCTTGAATAAAAAAATCAAAATAGGCGACTCAAATCATGAGTGTATGCTTTCACCACTTTATCGCCAGAATTCTTCATTTGCTGGATCATGTTAACCAACTTCTGAGCATATTGCGGATCTGTTGCATAGCCCGCTTTTTGTAAAGCATGCGCAGCTTGCTCAGCCGTTCCTGCGCTCATCACAGCAGAATAGCGTGGATTATTGGTGAGTAATTTCACATAGTCACCAAT
The DNA here is from genome assembly GCF_000803215.1 of Pectobacterium fontis. Classification (GTDB taxonomy): domain Bacteria; phylum Pseudomonadota; class Gammaproteobacteria; order Enterobacterales; family Enterobacteriaceae; genus Pectobacterium; species Pectobacterium fontis. Next base: position 40,861 of record NZ_JSXC01000017.1, on the reverse strand, counting down.
CGCTTCAATGTAGGAATCGTATACCCTGAAACTGGCTTTTACTTTTTTAGCCACGCCCTGCTCATACTCTGTCGTGGTGATCTCCGTTGTCGGCCCATTCCAACTGCTACCAGCCTTGATACCAAAAAGGTTGTGGCTTGGTCGCCCATCTTCAGTAGGAATTTCACGCTGTCCCCAACCAGACTCAAGCGCGGCCTGAGCAATAATAAGATGATGGGGGATGCCGCTGTGCTGGCTGGCAATCTGCGCTGGCAAGGAAATCTGTGACACAAAGTTACTATTGGATAACGGCAAGGCTGACCCCGTAGTGGGCAGTCTGGGCAGCGCTTTGCGCACCATTTGCTCCACTGCCGCAGTTGGCATGGTTTTAAGCACATCACCATCGAACGTTAAGGGAACAGAAGGAACGGTTGCTTTAGCTGCCGCAGCGTCAGGGGACTGCCGGGTCAATTGCTCAACCATGACATCTGCAAGTCCCAGTCCTTTTCCCTTCGTTGAAATCTCCTGGGCAATTTGCTGGTCATACATTGAGGTATACAGACGCGTCTGATCGCTGTTGAATAGCCCGTCCTGCGGAATCGCAGAACGCATGCTTTTCATCATCAATTGGACAAACACGCCTTCCATTTGTTGCGCCACTGCCCTGATACCCTCTTTACTTTGAGGGTTACCTGAAACTTCGCGTTTCAAGGTATTCAGTGATTGCGCATCATAGGCCGCATTATTCAGCGTCTGTATATCACTCATCAGATAATTTCCAGTTTAGCTCGCAAGCAGCCCGCACTTTGCATCGCCTGCAGAATAGACATCAGCTCCATCGGCGTCGCTCCCAGAGAATTCAGCGCACGCACAACGTTGTTGAGATTGGCGCTGGAATTGACGCGCTGTAAAGCACCGCCCGCTTGCTGAACCGAGATCTCTGTTTGCGGTGTGACCACCGTCTGACCGCCACCAAAAGGAGTATTAGGCTGACTAACGTTAGCCTGCTGATTGATCGTCACAGAAAGGTTGCCCTGAGCGATAGCGCAGCTATCCAGCGTGACATCACGGTTCATCACGACAGAACCGGTACGAGAATTGATGATAACTTTGGCGTCCTGAATACCGACGTTGACCTCAATATTCTGGACATCGGCCAAAAAGCGAACCTGAGAACTATTACCATGTGGGGCAAGCACCTGGATAGTCCGTGAATCCAGCGGGCTCGCTGTACCACCGTATCCAGAACGGTTGATCGCGTCACTCACCTTCTGCGCCATTGAAAAATCGTCGTTCTTCAGTTGCAACATGATGGTGTTCGACGTACCAAATGTGCTTGGCAACTCCCTTTCAATCACGGCACCGTTGCTGATACGGCCACCAGCAAGCTGGTTAACCTGAACGCTGCTGCCACCAGCAGAAGCGCCAGCGCCACCAACTAAAACGTTACCCTGAGCCAGCGCATACACCTGATTATCCACCCCTTTTAGTGGGGTCATTAGCAGCGTCCCGCCACGCAGGCTCTTCGCATTACCGAGTGAAGACACGACGACATCAATATTCTGGCCAGCTCTGCCGAAAGCCGGAAGTTCAGCCGTTACCATTACCGCAGCTACGTTTTTCAACTGCATATTGGTGCCGGCTGGAACAGTAATCCCTAGCTGGGAAAGCATGTTAGTTAAACTTTGCGTGGTAAATGGCGTCTGCATGGTCTGGTCACCAGAACCATCCAGACCAACAACTAAACCGTAACCGATCAACGCGTTACCACGTACGCCCTGAATATTCACCAGATCGCGAATTCTCTCTGCCGATGCAGGGGCAATATTCAGCGCCAGTAATGTCAACAGTACAGTGAAAAATGATGCAATCCGCATGGCAGGCCTCTTAAGCTTAGAACGGAGAAACATTGAGGAAGAACCGTTGTAACCAGCCCATGTTTTGCGCTTCGTTAATATAGCCATTACCGACATATTCAATACGCGCGTCCGCAACCTGAGTTGATGGCACCGAGTTGTTGCCACTAATGGTTCTCGGATTAACGACCCCTGAGAAGCGGATAAACTCAGTTCCCTGATTAATGGCAATTTGTTTTTCACCAACAACCTGTAAGTTGCCATTAGCCAACACTTGGCCCACAGTGACCGTAATAGTGCCGCTGAACGTGTTATTGGCATTGGCGCCACCCTGACCAGCAAATTCGTTTGTTCCGGTCGCGTTCAGAGCCGCTCGGTTATTGCCAAGGGGCCCTTCCAGATAACGCGGCGTTGCCGTCAGACCAAACGTGGACGAACCATCTCGACTAGCGTTAGCAGACGAGCTTTTACTGGCGCTGACATTCTCCTGCAACACGATCGTCAAGGTGTCACCAACATTACGCGGGCGACGATCCTCAAACATCGGTTGATAGCCATAGTTCATCGGCTGCACGGTTTGGAAAATAGAACCATTGGGACCGGCTAATACTGGCGATGCAGGCTGGGCAGTCGTAGGCCCAGTGACAACTTTATCATGCGGAATGTAGGCGCAACCGCTAAGTGCTACCATTGCGATCAATGCCACCAGAAGGGGTCGGCGGAGTGGTTTGATAACCGACTTTGCATTCATTATCACTGCGGATATCGCCTTAAATTAATCTATTTCACATATTCACGGGGTAAATCAGAACCATAAAACCCCATCGGCCTGGTGCTTATGGTCATCATTACCCCGTTAACGCTGTCTATACTGCCAACATCAGGCCACCAGAATCCCCGCTCTCGCGCCTGACATTAGCGGGTTCCCCATTACAGTTGGGTCAGCTTCTGCAACATCTGGTCAGAAGAAGAGATCGCTTTACTGTTGATTTCGTAAGCACGCTGAGTCTGAATCATCGATACCAATTCCTCAGCCACGTTAACGTTGGAGGTTTCGACATATTTCTGATACAGCAGACCTGCACCATTCAGACCTGGGTTTGTCTCATTCGGCGCACCAGAGCTTGCGGTTTCCAGATACAGGTTTTCACCCATACTCTCAAGGCCGCTATCGTTAATAAAGGTTGTCAGCGTCAACTGACCAATCTGGTTTGTTGCCGCCTGCCCTTGCAATTTAACGCTGACGATACCATCACGACCAATATTAAGTTCAGTCGCATTGGCAGGAACGGTAATCGCTGGCTGAACCTGATAACCACTGGATGTCACTAACTGGCCGTTACCATCAAGCTGGAACGCACCGTCACGCGTGTAAGCCGTTGTACCGTCAGGCAACTGAACCTGAAAGAATCCCTGACCTTTAATCGCAACGTCCTTAGAGTTACCCGTCTCGGAAAACGTACCTTGCGTATGAATACGTTCTGTTGATACCGGACGAACACCCGTACCTAACTGCAAACCGGACGGTAGCATGGTTTGCTCTGAAGACTGAGCGCCGGGCTGACGAATTGTTTGATACATCAAGTCTTCAAATACCGCACGCTGACGCTTAAAACCATTGGTGCTGACGTTTGCCAAGTTATTGGAAATAACGTCCATATTGGTTTGCTGAGCATTCAAGCCGGTTTTTGCAATCCACAAAGAACGGATCATTTATTCACTCCTGTGCGCACTCGGCGCTTAACCCATTGCTAATATCTGATTAGCGCGTTGTGCATTATCGTCGACGCTGCTGATGACTTTCATCTGCATTTCAAAGCGACGAGCATTGGCAATCATATCGACCATAGTATCGACTGTGTTCACGTTACTGCCTTCGATCACACCTGGCATAATACGCACGGTGGGGTCATTTTGCAGGACATTCCCACGTTGTTGCTGAGCCTGTTGCGTCAAACGGAACAGACCGTCATCAGACCGCTCAACTTCTTGTCCGGTAGCCTTAACGAGCTTTAAGCGCCCCAATTGGGCAATCGTATTCGGCGGATCTCCTGCATTAAGAGCAGAAATCGTACCATCAGGAGAAATACTGATCTGAGCCTGCGGAGGTATGTCAATCGGCCCACCGTCGCCCATTACAACACGCCCTTGAATAGTCAACTGCCCATTAGCATTGATCTCCATATTACCATTACGGGTGTACGCTTCACCGCCGTTAGCCGTTTGCACTGCTAGCCAACTTTCTTTCGGTAAAGCGACATCCATTGCACGACCCGTATAATTCATCACGCCTTCAGTCATATCAGCACCAGGCGTTGAAGCAACAACCAGCGTTCGGGTAGGCAATGTCAGCCCATTTACCGGCACAGCACGCAGTGCAGAAAGCTGTGCCCGGAAACCCGGCGTTGAGGCGTTAGCCAAGTTGTTCGCAGTAATCGCCTGCTTTTCCAATGACTGACTCGCGCCGCCCATTGCTGTATAAATCGCGTGATCCATGCAATGTCCCCGTTAGGATAATTAACGCAGGCTAACCAGCGTTTGCAGAATGGAATCCTGCGTTTTGATAGTTTGCGCATTCGACTGGTAGTTACGCTGCGCTACAATCATGTTGACCAGTTCTTTACTCAGGTCAACGTTCGAACTCTCGGTGGATTTACCGATCAGCTTACCCAGACTACCTGTACCGGCTAAACCAACAACCGCCTGACCAGAGCTGGCAGTTTCAGACCACGCGTTGTCCCCTTCAGGTGATAACCCTTCTGGGTTAGCAAAACCGGCCAAGAGAATCTGTCCCAGGGATTGTTTCTGACCGTTACTGTAGCTGCCTTCAATGGTACCGTCATCGTTGATGGCAAAACCGGTCAATGAACCAGGGGTATAACCATTCTGGGTTGGGCTCTTATAGCTATATTCCGTGTTTTGCTGAACACTGCCCGTCAAATTAAAATTGAAGCTACTGGCAAGTGAACCATTCACCGATGCCAGATCGAGATTCATTGGCGTGATCGTATTTGGAATAGATGCATAGGCGGCTGTTGAAAATCCGTCCGTCTGACCAAGCAACGCACCATTAGTATCAAACTTCAACGTTCCCGCTTCTTGATAGCTAGAGTTAGAGACGCTGTCGTCTTTTGCATACACATTCCACAGATTATCTGCTGTTTTGACAAAATAGAGAGAAAAGTTGTGCACATTCCCTTGGCTATCATAGGTAGTCAATGCAGTTTTACTGTTATACGTGCCTTCCTGACCAGCAGTCGTTGTACTCCAAGCCGTGGTTGGTACACTATCAGAAGACTTCAGGTTGGCAATAATTGATGCAGTCGTGGTTTGACTCGCCAGCATATCCCCATCAGGGACAGTCAACGGAACGGGGTCAGCACCCGTTTGAACAACGGGAGGCGTGCCCGCGACCGGATAACCAGTAAGTTGCATACCCTGAGCATTAACGATATTACGGCCATTCAGCATAAATTGACCATTACGGCTGTAATAGATGGAGCCGTTGGTATCTTGCAGACGGTAAAAACCACCACCGCTGATCGCCACATCCAAGTCACGAGAAGAGGACGTTACCGTACCATTGCCGAAATCCTGCAATACCGACGCAACCTTTACCCCCATACCCACTTTAGAACCTGCAAACATATCAGCAAATGTCACAGTACCGGATTTAAACCCGACTGTAGCTGAGTTAGCAATGTTATTACCGATAACATCCAGGTTATTAGATGCCGCGTTTAAGCCACTGACCGCCTGAGAAAAACCCATGTCGTTCTCCAGATGAATTGATTAAGTCATATTCCAAGTGATAAAACTGACTGGAATAATATGAAATTTATTCTGTTACAGAATCTGCCTGACGTCGTCCATCGTCGCTCTGCCACGCAGACCTAAATCCAGCAATGCACCGCTATCATCGCGAACAACACTATTTACAACCGCATAGCTCAATGGCTGCACAACTTGCTGTGCACCGCTCGTGCTGGCAGCAACAGTGAAGGTATAAGCACCATCCGGCGCAACCGTGCCATCGGAAAGTTTAGTGTCCCAATCAAAGGAATGAACTCCAGCAGAAAGCGCGCCCAATTCAACGGTACGAACCGCTTTACCAGTTGCATCATTAATCGTGACAGTGACCACTTCCGCTGCTTTTTCCAACTCCAGACCGAAGGGGGTACTCGTTTCTTTACCAACGAGAATGTCCTTGCCTGGAACCATTACACTATGACCAATCAGCGTTGTTGCCTGCATAGATTGGTTGTTATTGATCTGACCAGAAATAGAACCCAATGTGGTATTCAATTTTTCAATACCGCTAACCGTATTGAGCTGAGCAAGCTGGCTGACAAGCTGATCGTTGCTCATCGGGTTCGTCGGATCCTGATTCTTCAACTGTGCAACCAGAAGAGTCAGAAATTGGTTTTGAAGATCGGCGCTACTATTCTTTTCTACTGTTGTAGACGATGTTCCCTGGACGCTACCCGCCGAGGAAGTATCATTAATGGTCACAGACATTATTTCGTCTCCCGATTATTGCCCGATCGTTAACGTCTTCAGCATCATCGATTTTGTCGTATTCAAGACTTCGACATTTGCCTGATAACTGCGTGATGCAGAAATGGTGTTTACCATTTCAGCCACTGGGTTAACATTCGGCATGCGAACGTACCCCTGTCCATCCGCCAGCGGGTTACCCGGCTCGTAAACCAGACGTGCTGGCGATGGGTCTTCAATAACATTAGCAACGCGCACGCCGCCAGTTGACTGCCCCGGTGCCGCATTCACTTCGAACACAACTTGCTTGGCACGATAAGGTTCGCCATCAGGGCCCGTTACGCTGTCTGCATTGGCAAGGTTACTCGCACTCACATTCAGGCGCTGAGATTGCGCTGAAAGCGCTGAACCTGAAATTTCGAATATATTTAATAACGACATGAATCTTTACCTTTTATCGCGCTACGATCATGAACCTGATTGCAAGACCGACATCATGCCTTTAATCTGTCCACCCAGAACGGTCAGGCTGGTTTGATATTTCAGGCTATTATCGGCAAAATTAGTGCGTTCGCGGTCCATATCGACCGTATTACCATCCAATGCAGGCTGATCGGGTACGCGATAGAGCAAATCGAGTTCCGGCGGCTGAAAATTCTGTGCCGGTATATGCCGTACAGATGTGGTTTTCAGCGCAATACCCGTACCGTTCACCCGCCCTTGCTCCATGGTTTTACTGAGCTGGCTGGCAAAATCAATATCCCTGGCCTGATAGCCCGGCGTATCCGCATTAGCAATATTCGCGGCCAGAATTTCCTGCCGCTGGGCACGCAAGTTCAACGCTTCCTGCTGAAACCGCAACGAGGCGTTTAGTTTATCAAGCATGCTCCCTCCGCAAGTTAGAATTTGGAGTGAGTAGGATAATTCTCATTATAGCTATGCCATCGGACGAATAGACACCAAATGCAGCGCTATTTATTGCCTTAACCTTACGCTGACATGGTTACACTTATGCCCGACATTATCAGAATCAGGAGAGCTGAAATCGAATGAAAACAATACATTATTATCTCTGCCTGGCAACGTCCTGTTTTTTCACCCTATGTGCCTCTGCTAATGCCAACGACCTTCCGACACAGATAAACCAATTTTTTGCCTCACGTTTTCAGGGAAGCACGAATACCGTCAACGTTGTGATAAAATCGCCAGAATCGCAGTGGCCACAGTGCGAAGCGCCCCAAATTACATTGCCTGGGAATACGAAAATGTGGGGCAATGTGAGCCTGTCCGTACGCTGTGGACAACAACGTCGCTTCATTCAAACCGACGTTCAGGTAACAGGGAACTATGTCACCAGCTCACGGCTGGTGAATAGAGGGGCAACGCTGACGGAAAAAGACATTCGTTTGACAAAAGGTAGGCTCGATTTATTACCATCGCGCCCTATACTGACGTTACAAGGCGCTCAGGGCGCGGTACTTTTACGCGATCTCACCCCCGGTCAAGTGATTACTGCCTCCATGATCAGACGGGCCTGGGTCGTTAAAGCAGGTCAATCGGTGCAGATTATTGCCCAAGGAGAAGGCTTCACTATTAATGGTGAAGGAAAAGCCATGAATAATGCCGCAGCCGGTCAGGCCGTCAGGGTCAGAACGGGAAATGGGCAAATCGTCAGCGGAGTTACGAACGAAGATGGGATTATTCTGATCTCACAGTAATTAATTAAAGATTTGCTCATGTTTGCCGATGATAGTTACAGAGTCATTACTGATGACGTTTTAAAATTGAACAACAATGTGATACGAATTCTGTAACACATTGATGATTAACTATTTATCCTCAAATTAGAGGGATGTATTATGAGTATTGATCGCACCCAATCACTGAAGCCGGTCAGTCAAGTTCAGCAACGCGAGTCTGGTGATATCGCGAAAACCAAACGCAAACAGGCTGAAGTTCAGTCTGAAGTCAGCGCGACACAGGTAAAGCTGAGTGACGCACAGGCAAAATTGATGCAACCAGGTACGCAGGACATCGACATGAACCGCGTTGAAACCTTGAAGCAGGCAATTCGTGATGGCTCACTGAAAATTGATGCCGGAAAAATTGCAGATGCGTTGCTGAAAGAAACACAGGATTTTCTAGCAGGTAACTAATATTTATGGAAAATCTGCAATCGATTCTGGAACAATTGCTGAGTAACCTGCACGAGCTTGATGCGGTTATGTCTGAAGAGCAGACGTTGCTTTGCGCAGGACATATTAATAGCATCGCTCTGCAACAGGTGACAGAGAAGAAAACCTCTTTACTGGCGACCATGCGACATGTAGAAGCTCGACGTCATGAAACTGAATTTACGCTTAAGTTGCAGGCACCTTATGACAGTGTTGAAACGCTGTCTGCTTACTGGCAGCAAGTTCAGGAATTAACCAAACGTCTGAATAACCAGAATAAGCACAACGGCATTTTGCTTAGCAGGCATATTGTATATACCAACGAAGCCATCAATATACTGAAGCCTCGTCATGGTGGACTGTATGGTCCCGATGGTCAGTCGAAAGGTGTCACCGTAGGTGGCAGAAAAATTACGTTCTGACAGTCTCTGTCTTTTCAGCAGAGACTTTCCGTTCTTTCAACCAGCAATTTTTAAACGATTATTTATAGTTTACCGCAATATCGATCTTACGAACGCTGAACGTACGATTAACTCGCCCATTACCTGCGATGTAGTAGACAAAACGAAACTCATTATTAGCTGCCAGCCCCTCAAACGCCTGAGTTTGCCCGTCACCACTCCCACCTAAATCAACGCAGCGTTGCGGTGATTGAGAACAGAGCTTAACCACAAGTCCTGTCGGTATCTCTGAATCAATAAGGTGCCGCCAATATATTGTCGTAATGGTTTCCTCTGGCTTGACGGCTATGTTAGGAGAGAAAGCCGAGGTCGTAACCATTTCACCACGGTAATCCAGTTTTATCCCAGGCATAATACTTCCGTTCCAGCTACCTGGCGTAGCGATAGCACAAAGCGGAAGCCCTAGCGCGGCTATAGCCAGAAAGCCTATCATCTGCCTCATCGCTGAGCTTCCCCGATAATCGATGTCATGCGGATCTGACGATGATCGCTGATTTCCAAATTAGAAAGTACGGCCATATTGGGCAAACTACGATGCAGAAACCGGGCGAGCAAGGCGCGTAAAGCATGATTCACCAACAGAACCGGCGGCGCACCCAACATTTCCTGCCGCTGTAACGCTTGTTTCGCTTGTTCAAGCAAGCGATCGGCAAGCCCTGGTTCGAGGCCACCACCGCCTTGAAGAGCCTGCAACAGAAGACGTTCCAACGATCCTTCCAAGCCGATAACCTGAAGTTCACTGTCTCCCGGGAACCACTGCTGAGTAATAGCACGCCCCAGAGCGACCCTGACCACCGTGGTAAGTTCATAAGGGTCTGGCTGCACCGGTGCATGCTCAGCCAATGTCTCCATGATAGTACGCATATCCCTGATAGAAACTCTCTCGCTAAGCAGATTCTGCAAGACTTTGTGCAACGTAGTTAATGTCACCACACCCGGAATAAAGTCTTCTGTCAGTTTTGGCATTTCCTGCGCAACGCGTTCCATCAACTGTTGGGCTTCTTGTCTGCCAAACAGTTCACTGGCATGTAATGCAATTAAGTGGTTCAAGTGTGTCGCCACCACCGTACTTGCCTCTACGACTGTGAATCCTTGAGCTTGAGCCTGATCTTTTAGGGCATTATCAATCCAGACAGCCGGCAACCCAAATGCTGGATCCTGCGTGATATCTCCTGACAAGGAACCTACCGCATTGCCTGGGTTAATCGCCATCCAACGGCCGGGATGAGCTTCACCGCTGCCCACTTCAACCCCTTTCATCAATATGCGGTAGCTAGCAGGTTGAAGTTCCAAATTATCCCGGATATGAACGACTGGCGGTAAGTACCCCATTTCCTGAGCAAACTTCTTCCTGATACTACGAATCCTACCCAGCAGTTCACCATCTTGCTGTGCATCAACCATCGGGATTAAGCGATAACCAACTTCCATACCCAATGGGTCTTCAAGCTGTACATCAGACCAACTTGCTTCAATAACCTGATGCTTCTCCATTGATGCCGGTATCGGTTGCATCACAGGCTCTTTTTGCTGCTCGCCGCGCATCCACCACGCAAGCCCTAACAAAGATGCCGTAAATAACAGAAAAACAAAGTTAGGCATACCAGGAACCAACCCGATAAGCCCGATAACCGCCGCACTCAGCACCATCACTCGTGGATTATTGAATAGCTGGGTGACCATCTGCTGGCCAACATCTTGATCGGTACTCACACGAGTAACAATAACACCTGCCGCAGTAGAGATAATCAAAGCAGGGATCTGGGCGACCAACCCATCGCCGATGGTCAGCAACGTATAACTTTCTGCTGCCTGGCCTACTGGCATACCGTGCTGCGCGACACCGACGATCAATCCCCCAACAATGTTGATGACCATGATAATCAGCCCGGCAATAGCATCACCGCGTACGAATTTACTGGCACCGTCCATTGAACCGTAAAAGTCTGACTCTTGCGTTACCTCAGCACGGCGCTTTTTCGCCTCTTCTTCACCAATTATCCCGGCATTAAGATCGGCATCGATCGCCATCTGTTTGCCTGGCATACCATCCAATACAAAGCGAGCGCCAACTTCAGCGATACGCCCAGCACCTTTGGTGATAACCATGAAGTTGATTAAAACAAGAATGATAAAGACGACAATACCGATGGCGAAATTTCCGCCTACCAGGAAATGACCGAATGCTTCAACAACCTTCCCGGCAGCAGCCGTGCCCGTATGCCCTTCAAGTAAAATAATACGGGTAGATGCAACGTTAAGTGACAAACGCAGTAACGTAGAGAACAGCAGGATCGTAGGGAATGCCGCAAATTCCAGCGTCCGTTGCGTAAACATCGCAACCAGCAACACCATAATGGATAGCGCGATGTTAAAGGTAAAGAGCAGATCCAGAATAAATGGCGGCAGCGGCAATACCATCATGGAAAGTATCAGCAGGATCAGTATAGGTCCGGCTAATATTTGCCATTGGGTACCTTTCATATTACTCGGCAAACGAAGCAAAGCGGCCAAATTAGCCATCAGTAGTATTCTCTTTAGCAAAATCCAGTGCATCCGGCACTGGCAGATGTTTCGGTTTTCTAGGAATTAATCCACCTTCCCGCTTCCAGCGTTTCAGTTGATAAACCCAGGCTAAGACTTCTGCAACAGCAGCATACAACGCAGCCGGAATATGTTCTCCGACCTCTGAGTGGCGAAATAGCGCTCGTGCCAACGGGGGGGCTTCTAAAATAGGCACACGATGTTCGGTCCCCAACTCGCGAATACGCAAAGCAATGTCGCCAGCCCCTTTAGCCAGCACTTTCGGCGCATTCATTTTTTTCTCATCATAACGTAATGCTACCGCATAGTGCGTCGGGTTAGTGACTATCACGTCTGCCTTAGGAACATCCGCCATCATTCTGCGTTGAGCCATCGCTCGTTGTTGCTGACGAATACGGCCTTTAACATGAGGATCGCCTTCACTCTGTTTATGCTCGTCGCGAATTTCCTGCTTCGTCATCCGTAATTTTTTGATGTGGCTCCACACTTGCCAGAACACATCAAAGGCGACCATAGGAATAAGCCCCATAATGATGAGAAAACCACACATTACGGTCAATTCCAACGCATCACTTAACGCCGCCACTGGCGGCTCAGATATCAGATGCAATATCTTCGGCCAGTTATGAATCAAGAACAACGTACTAATGACCCCGACCATGACTGATTTCAATATCGCCTTGAAGAGTTCAGCCAAAGATTGGGCAGAAAACAACCGCTTCAACCCAGCAATAGGATCTAATTTTTTGAAGTCAACTTTTAGTGACTTGGTACTAAATAGCACCCCACCCAGCAACATCGGTGCCGATAATGCCACCAATACTGACCCCAGCAATATCGGCATCAGCGCCGATACAGCCTGACGCAGCAATGACCCAACATGGCGTAGCATTTGCGTCTCATCACCAATCGTCGCGTAATCAAAATTTAACGATTGTGAGACAATTCTGGCCAATCGGCCAGCCATAGCATCGCCTCCCATCCACAAAATAGCCAATCCTGCGACCATCATCAGAACAGATGTCAGCTCTCGGGATCGTGGGATCTGGCCTTCTTCACGCGCCTTTTCCTCCTTTTGGGGAGTGGGGGCTTCTGTTTTTTCCAGATCGCTATCTTCAGCCACTGTGGCGTTCCTGTTACGACTTTCGGGATAGGAATTTGCTGCCTAGCATGACAAATGCGGGAAAGTTTTATGGCTGGAACAACGAGAAAAACCAACGCTTCTTTAACGCATAGCGATGGTAAAAGAACGAGAACACGACATTTAGCTATTTATGGCCATAATACCTGGCCATAAATAGCAGAGCGGTAGAGTTCATAGCCTTTTTCAAAAAAGAAGACAACGCCTTTTTTTGAAGCAAGGTCGATTAGAACCCAAGGCTATCCAGAAGGTCATCAACTTGATCCTGATTAGCGACGATACCTGCTGCATCTTTATCCAATTGAGGTCCGTTCAGAAGACCATCATTTGCACGTTTAGGCGCATCTGGTTTTTCTGGAATATTTTCCAGCAACACCATCAGCAATTGTTTCTCAATTTCCTGAACAACATCCATCATACGCTTGATTACCTGACCGGTAAGGTCCTGGAAATCTTGTGCCATCATGATTTCCAACAGTTGGGCGTTGGTAAATGAGGTATGCTGTGGTACGTCTTCAAGATAACTACGCGTATCCGTCACTAATTCACGCGCATCAGCTAATTCGATTGGATTTTCAAACCATTCATCCCAACGAACTTTCAGAGATTTAGCATCAGCTTCTAGTTGGTTTTGACGTGGTTGAGCCGCTTCTACGCAGTTCAAAGCACGCTCCGCTGCTTGCGCAGTCATCTGGACAACATAATCAAGACGATCGCGAGCATCAGGAATAGCTTCTGCGGCTTCTGCTATCGCATGATCCAGACCCAGTTCTTTCAAACTGTCGCGCAACATACGAGTCAATTGGCCGATACGCGAAATGATTTCGGTTGCTGAAGCGGTGTCGTTCACGGGCGGCATATGTGGCGTCATAAGATCCCCTTACATACCCAGTTTTTCGAAAATCTTATTCAGTTTTTCTTCAAGGGTAGCTGCAGTAAATGGTTTAACTACATAGCCGCTAGCACCCGCTTGTGCCGCAGCGATAATGTTCTCTTTCTTCGCTTCCGCCGTTACCATAAGTACTGGAAGGCTGGAAAGCGCACCGTCAGCGCGGATAGTCTGCAACAACTCCAGCCCATCCATATTAGGCATATTCCAGTCAGAAATGACGAAATCGAAAGCGCTAGAGCGAAGTTTGTTCAACGCATCAACGCCATCCTCTGCCTCTTCTACGTTATTAAAGCCCAGTTCCTTCAGCAGGTTACGGACAATTCGGCGCATTGTCGAAAAGTCATCCACTACCAGAAATCTGAGTTCTTTATCGGCCATACTTACTCCTAAAATATTTATTGCTCACCGAGAGCTGCTTATATACGTAATGCCTGTCCGGCAGAGATTTGTGCCAACATTCGCTGGCTCACCTGGTGCAAATCCACCACTTCATCGACGCCACCCATCGCAATTGCTTCACGCGGCATCCCGAAAACCACACAACTTGCTTCATTTTGGGCCAAGGTATAAGCACCAGCCTGATGGAGTTCCAACATACCAGCAGCACCATCATTCCCCATTCCCGTAAGGATTACCCCTACCGCATTTCGTCCAGCGTATTGTGCAACCGAACGGAACAACACATCGACTGACGGACGATGCCGATTAACTGGCGGTCCATCATTCAAACGCACCTGATAGTTTGCCCCGCTACGAGCCAGTTCAAGATGGCGTGCACCTGGAGCAATATAGGCATGTCCAGGGAGTACACGCTCCCCATCTTCTGCCTCTTTCACCGTAATCTGACATAGCTTATTCAAACGCTCGGCAAAAGATTTGGTAAAACCCGGTGGCATATGTTGTGTAATCAGTAATGCAGGACTGGTCGGCGGCAGTGGTTGTAACACATGCCGTATTGCTTCCGTCCCGCCTGTTGATGCACCAATCGCAATCAATTTCTCACTACTGAGTAGTGGCATATGCTGGATAATTTTTGTCGACTCTGCGGTGGTACTGCGCTGCGGCAAACGCGCCTTCGCCGCCATGCGAATTTTTTCCGCAATCAGTTCGCTGTACGCCAACATCCCCTCACGAATGCCTAACTGAGGTTTAGTGACAAAATCAATAGCGCCAAGCTCCAGAGCGCGAAGCGTAATCTCCGAACCTTTCCCCGTCAGCGACGACACCATGACAACAGGCATCGGACGCAAGCGCATGAGTTTTTCAAGAAAATCCAATCCATCCATACGCGGCATTTCAACATCCAGCGTTAATACCTGGGGATTGAATTTTTTAATCAAATCACGAGCAACTAATGGATCTGGCGCAGTCGCGACAACTTCCATATCAGGATGGCTATTAATTATTTCAGTCATGATCTGACGCATTAGGGCAGAATCATCAACACATAATACTCTTATCTTGCTCATTATCTTTCCTTAGCCAACCCATATACAGTTTGCCCACGCAAATAGAATTCACGACTGATCTGGCTGAAATTCTCTGAATGCCCAGCAAATAATAACCCGCCCGGTTTAAGCATCGGGACGAATCGACGGAGAATACGCTCTTGAGTTTCTTTATCGAAATAAATCATTACATTGCGACAAAAGATGGCATCAAATGGTGCAGGAACGGACCAATCGGGTGCAAGCAGGTTTAATTGTTGGAAATGCACCATAGACGCAAGTTCAGGCCGAACACGAACAAGACCACTATGTGGCCCTGTACCGCGTAAAAAAAACCGCTGTAGCTGTTGCGGAGAAAGAGATCGCAACTCTTCTTGGCGATAGATCCCGGCTGTTGCTTTTTCTAACACCTGGGTATCAATATCACTGGCCCATACCTGGCACCCATTCGCTTTATTACCTAAGACCTCTGCAAGTGTCATCGCCAACGAATAAGGCTCTTCCCCTGTAGACGCAGCCGTACTCCAGATGGTGTAGCCATTAGGACGTTTTCTGGCATGCTCGGCCAATATAGGGAAATGATGAGCTTCACGGAAAAAAGCCGTCAGGTTAGTGGTTAATGCATTAACAAAGGCTTGCCATTCCGCACTGTTAGGATCTGACTCTAACAACGCTAAATACTGGCCGAAATCATTGATTTCAAGTAAACGGAGACGCCTGACCAAACGGTTATAAACCATTTCGCGTTTATGATCGGCAAGGACAATGCCAGCACGCTGATATATTAATTGGCTGATTCGACGGAAGTGGGTGTCCGACAACGGCAACCTATCAACCATCTGCGTCAAAATAGAGACAGATTCAGGGCGATTTTGCGATGGTATACTTTTCATATCAAACCGCTCGAATATTATTTTTTGCTATGGTGTTTTTCAATCTGAACTTTCCTTTACAGCTAACGCAGGTTTTTATTGTCATTCATCAATTATGAATCGCACTACGATTAAAACTGACACTGTATTGGTAATACACACCACAGTTCTAAAGTCTAAAGGCGAACCACTTGTGTGTCTATTCTACCAAAGCCACTGCTGCCGGGTGGTGTTCCTCTCATCACAGCTGCGCTACCTGCTCTATTTTTGTCCCGAAAAAGAAAACCAACTTACCCCGCCATATCCATAACACAAGTTACAGATTGAACAATACCATA
The DNA here is from genome assembly GCF_000803215.1 of Pectobacterium fontis. Classification (GTDB taxonomy): domain Bacteria; phylum Pseudomonadota; class Gammaproteobacteria; order Enterobacterales; family Enterobacteriaceae; genus Pectobacterium; species Pectobacterium fontis. The sequence goes on along the minus strand of NZ_JSXC01000017.1, from coordinate 24,659 downwards.
GATTATCATACCGCAAACTGCCAGACGCTATGCCCTCCATACTTCAAGCTGCATGTCAGTTGGACTGCGTTCAATCCCCGAAATCACTAACTTGACTTGAGCAAGCTCACCCAGGTTCACTCTTTTGCACCTGCCTGAAACTTGAATTATTTTAGGGGATGTCAAACGTGTGCCAATTAATTACTCGTATACTCGTTCTTTTCAATTATGGCGAGTACCCCAACCACCCAGTTACCTACATATAGGCAACTGGGGATTTATTCAGTAACAGCGCTACATTATTTATAGCCGATATCCCATTTTTTATCAGAACGTTTCCCAATTGTCAGTTGGTGAACTTTCTTTCGCTTTCTTGCCACCATGTGCCGATGGTGCCAACAACACCGTTTTTTGACTCGTTGCTGCTTGCGCCGACTTCCTGAACGCTCCCGTATCCTCGGACAAACGGAATACGGCAACAGCCTGGTTCAACACTTTCACTTGTTCTTCTAATGCCACTGCCGCTGCGGCAGACTCTTCCACCAAGGAAGCATTTTGTTGCGTAACCCGATCCATTTCAGTTACGGCCTGGCCAACTTGATCAATACCTTTACTTTGTTCATCAGAAGCAGAGGCAATTTCACCCATAATATCCGTCACACGAGTAACAGCACTGACGATTTCACCCATCGTTTCGCCAGCACTTTCAACCAGTACCGAACCTTCGCCCACTCGGCTAACGGAATCGTCAATCAAGCTTTTAATTTCTTTTGCAGCCTGAGCACTGCGTTGAGCCAAATTACGAACTTCCCCTGCAACAACCGCGAAACCACGGCCCTGCTCTCCGGCTCTGGCCGCTTCAACTGCCGCATTCAGCGCAAGAATGTTGGTTTGAAAAGCAATGCCATCAATCACACTAGTAATATCGGCAATTTTTTGCGAACTTCCAGCAATGTTGTGCATCGTTTTGACAACATTATCGACAACTTTGCCACCTTTCTGAGCAGTCTCTGATGCACTCAGCGCTAATTGGCTCGCCTGACGAGCATTTTCCGCATTCTGTTTAACCGTTGCAGTCAACTGTTCCATGCTCGCAGCCGTTTCTTCTAGCGAAGCAGCCTGTTGCTCAGTCCGTGAAGAAAGATCGTTATTTCCCGCACTAATCTCTGTCGCACCGGTATAAATCGCATCAGCCCCTTGTCGAACCGCACTCACGGTTGAAACAAATTCACTTTGCATATGACGAATACTGTCAGCCAGCATACCCATTTCATTACTGCTATGAAGATCGGTCGTTTTTGTCAAATCACCTTTCGCGATATGGCGAATATGTTCAACAATGCTATTTAGCGGCTTTATTAATAATTGTTGAATACCAACCCAGGAAATCAGCGCTAACACCACAACCAGCACACTAATGCAGCCAAGAATCCAAAGCGCGGAGTCATAAGCTGCATCATTTTCAGCTATACCAGCCTGATAAAGTTTATCACTTTCAGCTTTGTAGACGTAATACGCTTTTTCAAAGTTGTCTTGAAAACGCTGTGTCGGTTGCTCAATAAATTTCTTAAATTCTCCCGCATTCAAAAACTGGATTAACTCAGTTAATGCGCCATTCAGAGCCGCATAATTCTCTTTTACATCCCGAGCAACACTTTCATTCTGACGAGGATCTTGCGGTACTTTTTCATAGCGTGAGAAAAAATCATTTGCCGCGGATAGCTGTTTTTGAGCAGCAACCAGAAGTTCTTTACCTCCCGTTCCAGCCCCTGTTCCACTGACATCCAGAGCAAAACGTGTACCAGCGCGGTTAAGTGTATTTCGGGTCTGTAATAAATATGACCATGCTGAATCCAGTTCAGAACGCTTCTGGTTAATAACCTGAGTTGAACTGAAGATATCCTTATCATTTTTTAATGCACTAAAAAATAAACCACCAGAAATAAGTTGAAGTGTCCCGAAAAACACCAGTACAAGCATCAAACCTGTAACAACTTTTATACGGTTAAACATATAACGCCTTTTGAGTAAACCAACAACCGATGATATCGGCATTATCTTGGATATCTTTACGAATTTTTGGACTGGCAAGAAGATGACTGAAGGAAGGTTTTCGGGGCCACGGCTGTAGCCCCAAGAAGGCGATAGACTAGACTTTTAATACGTTATCAACCAGCGCCATTTCTTCGCTACTCAACAGTTTCTCAATATCCACCAGAATCAGCATCCTCTCACCCAGAGACCCCAAACCAGTCAGATACTCTGTTGACAGCGTAACAGCAAACTCTGGTGCAGGTCGGATTTGGTCTGCCGTCAATGATAATACATCAGACACACCATCTACGACGATGCCAACGACGCGCTGGCCAAGGTTCAAAACGATAACAACTGTGTTGTCGTCGTATTCAACATCCTGTTTGGCAAACTTAACGCGCAAGTCAACGATAGGTACAATGACACCGCGCAGATTGGTGACACCTTTAATGAAGGAAGGTGTGTTAGCAATACGCGTTACCTGGTCATAACCGCGAATTTCTTGTACTTTTAAAATATCAACGCCGTACTCTTCGTCACCCAGCGTAAAAATCAAGAACTCCTGTCCTACTGTTTCGCCGGTTAATTTTGTGACGCTTGCAAGTCCAGTCATGTTTTCCACCCTTTATTAACGATCTATTTTATCAAGCAGCAGTTTCAACCACACGCTTTTCACGATTAAGCGCTTGTAACGCTGAAACATCCACAATCAGCGCAACGCTGCCATCACCAAGAATGGTAGCGGCTGAAACGCCTGGTACCTTGCGATAATTACTTTCTAGGTTTTTGACGACAACCTGATGCTGCCCAATCAATTGATCGACCAACAAGGCATAACGTCGACCTGCACTTTGCAGGATCACAACAATACCCTGAGTCGCATCTGTCTTAGCGCCATCCACATCAAAAATGTGGAACAATTCTACGAGAGGTAAATATTCACCACGAACCTGCAATACTCGCTCTCCACCAGCTAACGGGTATAGATCTTCCGACTGTGGCTGCAATGACTCCATTACGGCGTTAAGCGGTAAAATAAAGACTTCGTTGTTAACTTTAACGGACATGCCATCAAGAATAGCTAACGTTAATGGCAGTAGGATTCTGATCGTTGTGCCTTTCCCAGCCTGGAAATGGATTTCAACGTGGCCGCCCATTTCCTGAATATTCCGTTTCACCACATCCATGCCAACGCCACGGCCAGAAACATCTGTGACCTTTTCGGCTGTTGAGAATCCAGGAGCAAAGATCAACATGCCCACTTCTTCATCCGACATGGACTCACTCACAGCTAACCCTTGAGACAAGGCTTTAGCCAAAATTTTCTCACGGTTTAGCCCAGCCCCATCGTCGATAACTTCAATACAGATGTTACCGCCCTGATGTTCAGCAGAAAGCGTCAAGTTACCTACCGCAGACTTACCTGTAGCAACACGTTTCTCTGGAGATTCGATACCATGATCGAGGCTGTTACGTACTAAGTGTGTCAAAGGATCGATAATGCGCTCGATCAAACTCTTATCTAATTCAGTCGAACTCCCCATTAGCGTTAGCTCGACCTGCTTATCCAGTTTGGCAGCCAGGTCACGAACTAAACGAGGGAAACGGCTAAATACATATTCCATCGGCATCATACGGATAGACATAACCGACTCTTGCAGATCGCGGGCGTTACGCTCCAACTGGCCCATACTGTTGAGCAGATCGCCATGAGCCACAGGATCAAGCTCACTTGAGCGTTGCGCCAACATAGACTGCGTAATCACTAATTCACCAACCAGGTTGATCAATTGATCGACCTTCTCAACCGCTACGCGAATACTGGTATCACCGGTTTTTGCTTTATTTTTTCCGTTTTCCGGGGCGGTTTGTGGTTTTGCAGCAACAGGAGCAGACGGAGTCACTGCTGCTACGGGTGCTTCAACAGCAGACAATGTCTCCACAACTTCAGCAACAGGCTGACTGGCGACAACAGATTTGAAGCTAATTTGTTCCGGCTCAAGAACAAAGCACAGCACTGCACTGATATCGTCTTCGCTTTCAGACGTGACCAATGTCACTTCTACACTCGTATCAGTCTGGTGAGGATCTTTAACTGTTCCCAGATTACCCAGCTCTTCCAGCATCTGAGGTATTTCCTGAGATTTTAGGCCGGTCAATGCGATACGCATTTCGCCTTTACCTGCTGAACTCGCTGGACTAGTTGTGTGCAATGTTGCGACCGGTGCATCGGGCTGGGCAGCAGCAGCATCAGCTTTAGACTCCAGAGCAAGCTGGCGCAGAGCCTGACAGATGTACTCAAAGCTTTCGGCATTGGGTTCCTGCGCGGTTTTATAAGCGTCCAACTGATCCTGCATGATGTCTTTTGTTTCCAGAAACAGGTTGATGATATCGGTGCTAAGACGCATTTCGCCACGTCTTGCCCCATCGAGTAAATTTTCTAAAAGGTGTGTAGTTTCCTGCAATACTTTAAAACCAAATGTACCAGCGCCCCCTTTTATGGAGTGAGCCGCACGGAAAATTGCATTCAATTGCTCAGTATCAGGCTCTGACGGATCCAACAATAATAAGTGCTGTTCCATATCTGCCAGTAATTCATCTGCTTCATCAAAAAAAGTTTGATAGAAAGCACTCATGTCCATGCTCACGTGGTCACCTCTGCTGTGAATCGCGGCTTATTGAGAAGGTGTCGCCTGGCTATCAGGCGCAGCAGGCAACGCAGTCGTTGGCTGTTGACGCTCTGGAGCAGGAACTCCATTCGTTGGTTGTGGCACGTTATTCCCACCACTTCCACTCGTATTATTATCACTATTTTCGGCAGCCGGAGTGGTAGGTTTAGACTTATCCAACTCCATATTTTGTAAATTTTCCACTTTATCTATATTTACAGCAGAGCTTTCTGCATTTTCTTCTTCGATATCCTTTTGCGCCTGTCTACTCAACACCAGCAAGCTGATACGTCGGTTAATCGCATCATTTCCACTTGTTGCCTGTTTCAGGTTCATTGTCGCAGCCATACCAACAACGCGTAAAACCTTTCCATCAGACAAGCCCCCAAAAATAAGTTCTCGGCGTGACGCATTAGCACGATCTGCTGACAACTCCCAGTTGCTATAACCACGTTCGCCCGTCGTATACTGAACATCATCAGTATGACCAGAAATACTCAACTTATTGGGGAAATCATTCAGAATAGGGGCTATTGCACGCAGAATATCTCTCATATAGGGTTCAACCTGCGCGCTACCAGTTTTAAACATTGGACGGTTTTGGCTATCGATGATTTGGATACGTAATCCTTCATCAATCATTTCAATCAACAGATGTGGTCGGAGTGCGCGCAATCGAGGATCGGCTTCAATTAGCTGGTCCAGGCGTTCGCGCAACCTATTAAGTCGGACCTCATCCAACTTTTTTTCCACGTTATCTGTTTTGATAACTTTTTTTACTTCACCATCTTGCTGAGTGGGATCATTTCCTCCACCGGGAATCGGGCTAGAGCTATCGCTTGATTTAGAACCTGAAGTTAACGCAACTTTTAGTGGCGTACGAAAATATTCCGCAATCTGAGCCAACTGCATTGGCGTAGAAATCGCGATGAGCCACATAACCAGAAACAATGCCATCATTGCTGTCATGAAGTCAGCGTAGGCAATCTTCCAGGACCCACCGTGGTGGCCGCCATGTCCAGACTTACGTTTTTTGCGAATAATGGGGTGCTGGTGTTTCATGCGTTACTGTCCGACGCTTGCTGAGTCGGCGATTTTACACGACGAATATGCTCTTCCAATTCTGTAAAGGAAGGACGCTCTGTCGAATATAACGTTTTACGACCAAATTCAACGGCAATTTGTGGGGCATAGCCATTCAGGCTCGACAACAACGTCACTTTAACGCACTGCAATACTTTGATCTTTTCAGCATTCTTCTGACGTAATAACGCGGCCAACGGAGAAACAAAGCCATAAGCAAGTAGAATACCCAGGAAGGTCCCCACCATGGCGTGAGCAATCATCATGCCCAGTTCAGCGGCAGGCCGATCAACGTAGGCAAGTGAGTGAACCACCCCCATAACGGCAGCGACGATACCGAATGCAGGGAGACCATCACCCATCATTGTCAAACTCGACGCAGGTACTTCGCTTTCATGTTCAATCGTTTCGATCTCTTCATCCATCAACGTTTCAATTTCAAACGCATTCATATTACCGCTGACCATCAACCGTAAATAATCGGTGATAAACTCAACAATATTGTTGTCAGCAAGAATATTGGGATAACTTGAGAAAATTTCACTTTCACGAGGATTATCAATATCAAATTCAAGGGAAAGCATGCCTTGCTGGCGGGATTTCGCCATCACTCGAAAGAGCAAAGCCATGAGATCCATATACAATGCTTTATTGTACTTAGAACCTTTAACCAAAAGAGGTAACGCCCGTAGTGTTGCTTTTATCGCCTTTCCATTGTTACCAACGATGAAAGCACCCACGGCAGCACCACCGATGATCAGCAGTTCCGAAGGTTGATAAAGCGCCCCCAAGGTCCCACCGACCATGAGATAACCGCCGAGTATCGAGGCCACAATTATGATATAACCCAATATAACCAGCACAAGAAGTCCTTATAATAAAAAAAGGTGGGCAGAAAGTGAGATAAAACTGCGGAGCCGTAGCCAGGACATACATGAGGAAGAAACCTATCACCGCCGCTTTAACATTCAACAGTGATAGATTTACAAATCGCTACAGGCTCAGACTGCGTGTTTTACCTGTTCATCCAGCAGTTGAGGTATTATATCGGCAAGATTTTGTGAAAGTTTACGCCTTTTTACTGCTCGGGAAGGGGGTTGGCACAAACTACAAACAAAACTGTTTTTAGGTTGATGAGCGTGAGTAATGAACATCCCTTTGCAGCAATTGCATGACGACAGTTGCAGCATACCGCTGTCAACAAACCGGACTAACGTCCAGGCTCGCGTCAATGCCAACAGTGGAGAATCACTCTGTGGCGCACACTGTTCCAAATAAAGCCGGTAAGATTTGATCACCGCTTCAACGCCGCTGCACTGCCCATTTCTGATCAAAAAACTGTAAGCATTGTAGAACATTGATGAATGAATATTCTGTTCCCAGGTCATAAACCAATCCGTTGAAAAAGGTAGCATTCCCTTTGGCGGTGGACTTCCTCTAAGTTCTTTATACAGTTTAATCAAACGTCCACGACTTAACTGAGTTTCACTTTCTAACATCTGTAAACGGGCGCCGAGCGAAATGAGCTCCATCGCCAATTGGATGTCTTTCGCTTCCTGAACAATACTTTTTTCCGCCATTACCTATGCCCTTTTCTTAGGCTGGTTTTCTTCTTTCGAAGTCAACTGTTGTAATAGGTGGCTCGACAACAAAATCCCCGTATGAATCTGCTGTAAATCATCCACACGAGACTCCTGAGTCAACACTTTGATTGTATTGTGATCGTTGAAACGAAAGTGACATATCAGTTGGTTAGTTTCTGCCAATTTCACCATCTGCGGTAAAGTCAGTTGCATCAAAATATCTGCCATCTCGTCATTGATCCCCAGACGAAACATTGCAGAAGCTTTTTCATCATTAATTAAGCGTTGCGCCAATAACAAATAGGACAGATTAATGTCATAAATGTGTTTGAGTAATTCAGAGGTACCCATATTTCCCATCCCGACAGGCTATGTTTAAAACATAAGTTAGGTGATAGACCATATCGCCCAGTTCGAAAATCACTCTCCATTGATGGCATAAAAACTATCGGTGCCAGATACTGCGAGTTACTACTTTATCATTTTTTATTAGGACAACCGTTACGTTGCCAACTTTACGTATCACTCGACAAACCAGTTCATCTGTTGCTTTCTAGTCCTACACCAAAGACTCACCCCAACGACAGAATAGGATTAATCCTAAAGCAAGGCAACTGTACCGCCTAATCCGTAACATATACAACGCAACTGAAGAATGATTTTAGCCATTATGTGACACACATCACACAAATGAAAGCATTATACATCAGCTCATGCTCAGTCAGATCATTTCAATGCTTATTTTTCAGCCAAAAACGCAGGTGGTGCGTTACAAAAAAGAACAATGAAAATAATAAAAAAGAAACAATTTTACTGCTATCTAAATGATAGTTATCAAAAAAATTCGATTACACATCCAGATAGATGTAGCTATGTAAGTCTATACCTTTCACGAGAAACTTACACTTTTTCCCCAAAAAAACTCTTGGCTGCCTGTTCTGGAGCAAAATTGATTGATCTCTTGCCAAACCACTGTTTAACAGTTGCGACGATATAAATGTAGCAATGAAAAGATAGATAAGGGATTATTACATTGATATTAAAAGAATTAGCAGATTGATTACCGCCCAGCTAGCGTGAAGTCATACGCTCCTAACGTATAAGCTTCAACGCTCTCGAACATCGCGTGACAGAATTCGTACTCAGGACAACATGCGGGTTGCATTGTTGCATTATAGAAGTGGTCATCAATCACTTTTTTACCATGCAGTTAACCAACCAAATACCTGACATACCAGGATGAGTGCAAAGAAATATTTCCACTCCAGGATACTTTCATTAAAAAATAGCGCGAATAACAGTGTACTGGACTCGGGAATAAGAAAATTAAATAGTGCAATAACAACGAACCCATCGCCTAACAGCGTGAACCCGATATTCATTCCATTTCTGTTGATATTAACGGCCATCACACCAGCGAAACCTAACAGACAACCGATTATCTTGTTGATATTTAATCTATCATTCTTGTATAAACCATGAGCAAGCAGCACGCTAAAAAAGTACTGGTTGCATTCATGATCGAATATTTAACACCTGTGGTATAAGCCAAACCGATGTAGAAAAAAATATACTGCAATGATGTCTGAAATATTCCCAGCATGGTTAATTGAACTAACTGCCCACGTTGGAAACGTCCAATAGAACGACCACTTATCTCTGCTAATATCAGCAATAGCAACCCGGAAAATGCAAAGCGATAACCAGCAAAAACAAGTTTCCCGGGAATATCTTCCTCTGCAATATGAAACAGTTTGTATAATTTATACTCACGAAATTCTCTTTTCTTTTTAAAGAGTTAAAAACGTGATCGGGATCTCACCGAATTTGATTAAAGTTTCTCAATATCTGCCGATTATCTTTTACATTGGTTGTTTAGCTAATTGATTACCATTTTAGTAGGCACTAAAACCTAAATGCTGATGCCGCTGCCAGTGGCATGGTAAATCATAATTTTCTGAGAATGAGCGAATGGATATGAAAATAACTTCAAGGTCCGATCAGCATGTCGCCGCTGGCATACTGAGCAATTTACGGCTAGTTCCCTTATTCATCATTATTCTGGGTGGTATTATGCTGTTATTCGCAGCATCTATCGGCACATCCAGCTACTTTTTGCAAAGCAGCAATCAGTCATTAGATGACGTAACACAAGAAATCGATACCCGAATGGGGATCACAAACAGCGCCAACCACCTTCGTACCGCACGTCTGCTGTTAATTCAGGCGGCGGCGGCGGCACGTATTGGCGATTCTCAGGTCTTTAATGACAACCTGAAACAAGCCGAGCAGCGTCTGGAACAGTCAAAAAAAGCATTCCTTATCTATGAAGATCGGCCAATTAAAACCCCTCAGGATATGGCATTGGATGGAGATCTACGCAAATCCTATGACGCTTATATCAATCAAGGCCTCATGCTGATGATGACTGCGGCAAAACAGGGCCTGTTTGAAGAAGTTATCACCCTTGAGTCTGAAGAAACCCGAGTGTTAGATTTGGCCTATAACGAATTCTTGCTCAAGGCAGTGGATTACCGTACACAGAGAGCAAAAGAATTAAACGAAACCGCGCATAAAAATGCACTACTTGGCTATTCGTTGATGGGAGGGAGTTTTGCTCTGGCCACCATTTTAACGCTTTTGACATTCTTCCTGGTTCGCCGGATCCTCATAAAACCAATGACTCAGTTGGTGCTGAAAATTCAGCGCATTGCACAGGGCGATTTGACTCAAACGGCAGATCATTATGGTCGGAATGAAGTTGGCACGCTAGCTAGCAACGTTCAACAAATGCAGTCTTCCCTCGTCACTACCGTGACTACCGTTAGGGAAAGCGCAGACGCGATTTATCAAGGCTCGACGGAGATCTCATCCGGTAACACAGACCTTTCCTCGCGAACCGAACAACAGGCTGCCTCGCTTGAGCAGACAGCGGCAAGCATGGAGCAACTCACTGCCACCGTGAAGCAAAACTCAGAAAATGCACACCACGCCAGCCAACTTGCAGCCAATGCATCAGGGAAAGCGAGACAAGGTGGCGAGATCGTCACAAACGTTATCAACACGATGAACAGTATTTCGGGTAGTTCAAAGAAAATATCTGAGATTACCAGCGTGATTAACAGCATCGCTTTCCAAACGAATATCCTGGCACTGAATGCGGCCGTTGAAGCCGCCAGAGCAGGAGAACAAGGCCGCGGTTTTGCTGTCGTCGCAAGTGAGGTTCGCAGTCTCGCACAGCGTAGCGCGCAAGCAGCAAAAGAGATAGAGACGCTGATATCCGAATCCGTCAGCCTAGTCAGTAGTGGATCTGTTCTGGTTGATAACGCAGGCCAGACAATGAAAGAGATCGTCGACGCCGTCACGAACGTCACCGACATTATGGGGGAGATTGCTTCCGCTTCTGACGAACAAAGCCGAGGGATTACGCAGGTCGGCCAGGCGATATCTGAAATGGACAGCGTGACACAGCAAAATGCCGCACTTGTTCAGGAAGCCAGCGCCGCTGCGGCATCCCTGGAAGAGCAAGCAGCATTGTTGACTCGTGCAGTTGCAACCTTTAAGTTATCCAGCCATTTATCCGGTGGTCATTCCGCCCCTATTCGACCAAACGCACTGATTGCCAAGGATCGTTCATCACCCGCTCTATCCCACCAGCGCGTGGATAACGGCAACTGGGAAACGTTCTAATCGTGGGTCTAAAATATATCCCCTGAATAATTCGAGTTTCAGGAAGGCTGCAAGCGTATGAATCCCCGGTCTATTCCAGTCTGTGACCGGGTTAACAAACCGACAGAGAATAAATCTGAACGCGGTTTGCAACGAACTGGATATTGAAAAAATCCACCGCACATGTAATTGGAAGTATGGTGGATATGACTGCGCGCAGGGCTCATCTGAGCCATACGCGCGTAGCAGTGTCACTCTTTTTCCTGCAACACCTTCGGTTCAACAAACGTACCATCTTTGCTATCAACTTCATTAAAAAACCAGATACCTGCTGGATAATCTTTTAATGCAACCAAATACATTATCCCTTCCTGAAACGTTTCCACTGCCAGAACCGTCCCTTCCCGGCGCGTGTTCCCATCGGTTTTAACCGTAACCAGATCATGAACTTTCATCAATTTATCTCAACAACGCTTCTAACATAAAACCAGTATTATCATTAAGTTACCATGCATGATAGTACCGACGTGAAATGTCTATTCCATTTATTTTTAACAACGCCATGTTGCCCTTCCCTGTCAGTAAATATCATTATCAGGCCAAAGCCAAGGGCAGAAACTGGAGCGAATAAGCGTCAGAGTCACCATGTTGTCTCTTATTGCAACCCGACACTTCGGGTGACATCTGAAAAAGAATAGCCGCAATTTATCACAGCAGATTTGCATCATTCCTCTAGCCATACAGATAAATCCGCCTTAATTGAACAAATTCACAGCATTAAAACGATAAATCACCGATTTCACTAACCAATCCGCCAGAAATTTGATACATATTCAATAAATAAGCATGATCGTCAACAATGTGTCATGCGATGAATTTTTATAGTTTGAGCTTATTTTGTACCCTGAATCATGCGAGTTTCAGGACAAGACGTTAACGTTCCTAACAACGTACAGACAACGTAAAGTATGGCGGGTATAGACAGGGGAGGATCAAGCATTGCAGCGACAACAGGTTTCATCATCACGAATTGATTCCATTGGGTATGATCCCAAGACACATACCCTTGAAATAGCGTTTCATAATAAAGATATCTATCAATATGTTGGCGTCCCTGAATCTATCTATAAAAAGTTCATTTCTGACGCTGTCGTCTCTAAAGGTCGTTTCTTTGACGGCGTAATAAAAGATAAATTTTTATGCCGAAAAAATAGGTAAATAGACCTTTTCCCCCAACCATTTCACTGACGGCGACACGTTATCAGCAATAAGAACACCGTCTTTAGCTGGCATTAAATTCGTGTGCTGCCCCCCTTTAAATAATTCGAGCTTCAGGACAAAACGTTAACGCCAATGGGGCGAGGTACACATAAGTGTGCCGAGTCACGTAGGCAACGTGAAGTATGGTGGGTATATCTGTTAAGCCGATTCCATTTTAGCGATCTGCTATTGCTCGCCCCTTGATTCCGCCGCATTATGGAACTTTGATAGCTCAACATTCACATGACAAAACCATGATTAATGTGGCATTGGTTGACGATCACATCGTTGTACGGTCTGGCTTTGCACAGCTTCTGGCTTTAGAAAATGACATTCAGGTCGTTGGACAATATGCGTCAGCAGCGCAGGCGTGGCCGCATCTACTCAAACAACCGATTGACGTTGCCGTTATTGATATTGCCATGCCGGATGAAAGCGGCCTGTCGTTATTAACTCGCCTGCGTCAGCAGCGCCCCCATTTTCGCGCCATTATTCTGAGTATCTATGACACCACCGCGTTTGTACAAAGCGCACTGGACGCGGGAGCGGGTGGCTATCTCACAAAACGCTGTGGCCCTGAAGAGTTAGTGCAGGCGGTTCGTGTGGTCAGCAGCGGCGGCCTTTATTTGTGTGCCGATGCTTTGCACGCCATTCGCCACCAGCAGCAGCCACCGAAGGAATTACTGGCGCTGACCCCACGCGAGCGGGAAATCTTCAGCCTGCTGATCAACGGAGTTAGTGTGAAAAGCATCGCCGAACAGCTCGCGCTCAGCCATAAGACGGTTCACGTTCACCGTGCGAATATTCTGAGCAAATTGCAATGTGACTCCACGGTAGAGCTGGTTCACTTTGCGCTGCAACACCAGTTACTCGCAGGAAAATAGACCATGCGTCGCCTGCACGTCATCGGCATGACGCTGTTTCTGGCCTTTTTCTACAGCCTGACCTGGCTGGCGCTGTGGACCATCAGCTTCTATTTGAGCAACAACGGCCAGCAGGCGGCGTTGCTGTTGCCGCAGGGGCTACGATTGGCGCTACTGATTTTGCTACCGCGAAAATACTGGCCAAACTTGCTGCTTTCAGAAATTGCGATTCAGAGTTGGCTTGTCAGCGAACAGCTCATCACACGTTCGTTACTTCTGCTTTCCCCCTTTCTCAGCCTGATTCCGGCGCTTATTACGCATAAAATTTGGCATCGCTACACGCTGTATTGGCAACGCCTCATACTGCTGCTGGCGGCATTGACACTCAACACAATCCTGCACGGCATCGCCATTGGCCCCTGGCTAGATACGCAACTGACACAAACGCTACTGGCAACATTTACCGGTGGTGTCCTGCTGATTCCATTCATTTATCTATTGTACGAATACATCAAACAACAGCACTTGCAGACGCTACTGGCACAGGAGATCCCCGATCCGCCCCTGCGCACCTCGCTGCTGATCTGGTGTTCGCTGTTTTTTTCTATCGGTGTTTGCCTGCAAATGGCATTTACTCCCGAGATGGAACGCCTGCTGCTGATCTTCGTTTTTCTACCTAATGTGATGATGGCGTATAAATTCGGCTGGCAAGGCGGCGTGCTCTCTGCCGTACTCGGCAGCCTGATGATTACCGTTACTCGTCAGGTGAGCGGTGCTTTCGGCGACCTGCGCGAACTGGAACTCTTTCTCTCTACGCAAGCGCTGCTCGGTATTGGATTGGGGATCGCCATCAGTCGTCAGCAGCAACTGGCACAGCGACTTCAACGTTACCGCCACCAATTGGAACAAGAGTTGAAAACCCGACGGCGGCTCATGGAGCGCATCATCCATACTGAAGAGGCGGTGCGCAAAGACATCGCGCGCGAGCTGCACGATGATATCGGCCAGAACATCACCGCCATTCAGATTCAGGCTATGCTGGTAAAACACAGTGCGCCAACCGATGCAGCTCAGCATGCCGCCGGACAAATCAGCGAGCTGTCGCGACGCATCCACCACACCACACGCCAGCTTCTGCGCCAACTACGCCCACCGGTACTGGATGAAATGGTGCTGGATAAAGCACTGCATCACCTGGCGGATGAGTTTGCCTTCGCTGCTCGCGGTATTCAGTTTCAGTTGGATTATCAGCTTCCCACGCCGCCTCGCGATGACGTGGTGGTTTTCACGCTTTATCGGCTGGTGCAGGAGTTGCTGAATAACATCAACAAGCACGCCAGCGCCACGCAGATTACGGTTCGCCTCTCCCAACAGGATGATCTGATTACGCTCGACGTGATTGATAATGGCGTCGGTATCGCACAAAAAGACAGGACGAAGCCGACAAGCGGTGGCTTCGGCCTGCGGGGCATTGAGGAGCGAGTGCAGGCGCTGGGGGGGAACTGGTTAGTGAAAGCGGCGTCCAGTGGGGAACCAACGTCCCCCCGAGGCACGCACATAATTGTTAACTTGCCCACAAAATTTAAACAAAAAGACAACTAGCTAGGAATTATTCCTAGTCATCTAAAACCTTGTCTCATCCTTTTTCACTCGCATCCTCCTACTCTTCTCTCAACGCGACGGAGAACCCTATGCAGGCACCCATGTTTCCAACGGGACAGCTTTCACCGACACAGATCAGCCAACGCTATCGTTACTGGCGACCGCGGTTACTGATTTCCATGGTCATCGGGTACGCCACGTTTTACCTGACGCGTAAAAGTATCAACTTCGTCATGCCGGTGATGCAGTTGGAGTTAGGGTTAAGCAAAGGCGATATCGGCCTGCTGGGGACGCTGTTTTATCTCTGTTATGGCGCGTCCAAATTTATTTCCGGCATGGTGTGCGATCGTTCTCAGGTGCGCTGGTTTATGGGCGTCGGGCTGATGATTACTGGCGTACTGAATATTCTGTTCATGTACTGCCAGTCACTCACGGGTTTGCTGATTGTCTGGGCGCTGAACGGTTTTTTTCAAGGTTGGGGGTGGCCACCTTGCGCCAGACTGCTGAGCAGTTGGTATTCGCGTAATGAGCGCGGCCTCTGGTGGGGATGCTGGAATACGTCGATCAATATCGGCGGTGCCGCGGTTCCCTTGCTGGCGGGCTATCTGGCCTCCGAATGGGGATGGCAGGCGGCGCTGCTGGTGCCGGGCATCATCGGGATTATTATCGGGCTGTGGCTATGTTGGCAACTGTGCGACAAACCACAGCAGCAAGGCTTACCTAGCGTTGGCCAGTGGCGGCGCGATGCACTGGAGCTTCGTCAGGAGCAGCAGAGCCCACCGATGCCGATGCGACAGATTCTGCGCGATGCCATTTTGCGTAATCGCACCATCTGGCTACTCGGGGTTTCCTACATTCTGGTGTATCTGATTCGTATCGCACTGAATGACTGGGGGAACATCTGGCTATCGGAAAGCCACGGTTTCAACCTGCTCAGTGCGAACGCGACGCTGTCGCTGTTTGAACTGGGCGGGTTGCTGGGGGCGCTGTTTGCGGGTTGGGGATCGGACCTGCTGTTTCGGGGTCAACGCGCACCGATGATTTTGCTGTTCGCACTCGGACTATTTTTAACCATGACCGCGCTGTGGCTGGCACCTATTCACCACTATTCGCTGCTCGCGGCCTGTTTCTTCAGTATCGGTTTTTTTGTTTTTGGACCACAGATGTTGATCGGCCTGGCTGCGACGGAATACAGCCATAAGGATGCCGCAGGTACAGTGACAGGTTTTCTGGCGTTGTTTGCCTATCTGGGGGCAGCGCTGGCCGGCTGGCCGTTAGCACTGGTGCTGCAACACTATGGATGGTCGGGATTTTTTACCCTACTGGCGTTAGCGTCAGCCTGCATCGGACTGTTACTGATGCCGCTGCTGATGGCGGGTGTCAGCCGTCGGGAACGTTTGATGACATCAAAATAGCAATAACAACAGATAGATACCTATAAAGGAAAACATCATGAAACTGCGTACCTTAACTACACTGATCGCCGCTGGACTGACCGTTGCTGCCGTGACCACCACCACCGCTCGCGCTGAGGGACGTTTGGTCGTTTACTGTGGTGCCACTAACACCTTCTGTGAAGAAGAAACCAAAGCCTTCGGCGAAAAACACAACGTCAAAGTCTCCTTCCTGCGCAACAGTGCCGGAAGCACATTGGCAAAAATCGAAGCCGAAAAGAAAAACCCGCAGGCTGACGTCTGGTATGGCGGCACGTTGGATCCCCAATCTCAGGCTGGTGAAATGGATCTGCTGGAGCCGTATCAATCCCCCAATCTTGAACAGATCATGTCACAGTTCCGTGACCCTGCAAAACGCAAAGGCAACTATTCCTCTGCTATTTATGTTGGCATCCTTGGTTTTGGTGTGAATACCGATCGCCTGAAAGAGAAAAACCTGCCGGTTCCACAATGCTGGAAAGATCTCACCAACCCGGTCTACAAAGGTGAAATCCAGATTGCCGATCCACAAAGCTCCGGCACGGCCTACACCGCACTGGCAACGTTCTCCCAGCTTTGGGGCCAGGATCAAGCTTTTGATTACCTGAAAAAACTGAATGCCAACGTGTCGCAGTACACCAAATCCGGTATTGCCCCGGCACGTAACGCCGCCCGTGGCGAAACCGCTATCGGCATCGGCTTCCTGCACGACTACTCGCTGGAAAAAGAGAAAGGCGCCCCGCTGACGCTGGTCTCCCCGTGTGAAGGCACCGGCTATGAAATTGGCGGCGTCAGCATCCTGAAAGGCGCGCGCAACATGGATAACGCCAAGCTCTTCGTTGACTGGGCGTTGTCGAAAGAAGCACAGGAACTGTCATGGAAAAAAGGCCAGTCCTACCAGATTCTGACCAACACCACTGCCGAAGCCTCTCCACTGTCACTGAAGTTGCAGGATCTGAAGCTGATCAACTACGACATGGACAAATATGGCGCAGCAGACGTGCGTAAGGATTTGATTTCCAAGTGGGTTAACGAAGTGAAAATGGGACAATAATCCTTGAAATCAGGAGCACGGTTGTCACCTGCTACCAGCCGTGTTCCTACATTTCGTGAAGCCCGACCATTACCGACATTTATTGCCAGACCTTTGTGATATTTCAGTTTCATACAACAATTTTTATAACATGATGCACGCACCAGGGAACCTTATGTCACACACTCTCACTCTTTCACCGACGCCTAAGCGGGATCCCGTTTTCCTGTGGCTGGCGCTGATTGCAGCAACCTTCTTGCTGCTGCCAGCGTGGAGCCTGGACTACGGCCTGTTTAATGCCTCACGCGATGAACTGCTGTCGGCCTATAGCTGGTCTAACCTGAATATTAGCCTGCTATGGTTCCTGCTACCCATGGGGCTACTGGCACGTCCGTTACTTACGCCTAGCCGGGAACAACGTAGCCGCCACCGCTTTGATGCAGCGTATGCCCTGTTCTGTGCCTTTTTCGTGGTCATCAGCGCAACGGTTGAAGGCCGCGGAATGGGCTATGGCACCATCGTACTATTTATCGCGTTGAGTGCGATTATCACGCTGGCGCTCGCACGGCTTGACTGGCTGGGCGGTGATCGCTTCGTCATCGGCTCGCTCATCAGCATCATCGCGCTGATTGGCGTGTTTATTCTTTACCCCAGCATTGCGGTTTTCATCCCGATGCTCACCAACGACAGCGGTGAATTCGCGCCGCTGGCGTTTATGCAAATACTGAGTCAGGCACACATTTTACGGGTGATCTGGAACTCATTTCTGCTCTCGGTTGCCGTTGGTATCGGCTGTACTTTTTTCGGTATGGTACTGGCGATTTATACCTCACGTATCGCTCGCCGTTCTGCGATTATCGGCCGTATCTTCTCCATTCTGCCTATCGTTACGCCGCCGTTTGTCGTTGGGCTAGGCGTAACGCTGATGATGGGACGCTCCGGTTATGTTACCGAACTGATGGTCGATTGGTTTGGGCTAACAAACACTAACTGGCTGTACGGGTTTACCGGGATCTGGCTGGCACAGGTTCTGGCTTTTACGCCGATGTCGTTCATGATCCTGGAAGGCGCGATGAAGACCATTCATCCGTCGCTGGAAGAGGCGTCATACACGCTGCGTGCCAACCGCTATCAAACCTTTCAGCGGGTTTTCCTGCCCTTATTGAAACCGGCGCTCGCCAACTCGTTCCTGATCGTGATCGTCCAGTCGCTGGCCGATTTCAGTAACCCGCTGGTACTGGGCGGTAATTTTGACGTACTCGCTACCCAGATTTACTTCTATATCACTGGTGCACAATTGGATTATCAGGCCGCCAGTACGCTTGGCGTTATCCTGCTGCTGTTCTCACTGGTCGTGTTCTGTATCCAGTATCTGTGGATCGGCAAACGCTCCTACGTCACCATTTCCGGTAAATCCTATCGGGGCGATGTGCAGCCACTGCCGGTATCGCTAGTGTGGATCGTCAGCATCCTGCTCTATGTCTGGATTGCCTTTAACGTCCTCTTGTACGGCAGCATTTTTTACGGCAGCTTTACCGTTAACTGGGGCGTCGATTACACCCTGACGCTGGCAAACTTCAGTAAGCTGTTCGGGCAAGGCTTTAACGACGGCGCCTGGCCTTCCCTGCTGGATACGCTGCTGTTCGCGGGCATCGCCGCACCGATTACCGCACTGTTCGGGCTACTGATCGCCTACATCGTGGTGCGCCAACAGTTCTACGGCAAAAAAGCCATTGAGTTCACCACCATGCTGTGTTTTGCGGTGCCGGGCACCGTTGCCGGTGTGTCTTACATTCTGGCCTTTAACAGCGCACCGGTTTACTTAACGGGAACGGCGGTGATCGTCATCATGTCGATGGTCATGCGTAACGTGCCGGTCGGTATTCGTGCCGGTATCGCCGGGCTGGGGCAGTTGGATAAATCACTCGATGAGGCATCACTCAGCCTGCGAGCGGGTTCAATGCGCACGGTATTCTATATCCTGCTGCCGCTGCTGCGTCCGGCTATTTTATCCGCGCTGATTTACAGCTTCGTACGCGCCATCACGACCGTCAGCGCCATTATCTTCCTGGTCACGCCAGACACCCGCGTCGCCACGTCTTATATTCTTAACCGCGTGGAAGACGGTGAATACGGTATGGCGATTGCCTACGGTTCCATCCTGATTGTGGTCATGCTGGCCATTATTTTCTTGTTCGATTATCTGGTCGGTGAAGCGCGGGTTTCCCGCTCGAAAGCCAAGAATAGTGACTAAGCGGAGTGATTACCTTGAATACTGAAAAAAACTTTGTTGAACTGAAGCACGTCACTAAACGTTTCGGCAGCAACACCGTCATCGATGATTTGAATCTGGCGATCCCACAGGGGAAAATGGTCACGCTGTTGGGGCCGTCAGGCTGCGGTAAAACGACGGTACTCCGCGCCGTCGCCGGTCTGGAAAAACCGACGGCAGGCCAGATTTTCATCGACGGCGAAGACGTCACCGAGCGCTCAATTCAACAGCGCGATATCTGCATGGTGTTCCAGTCTTATGCCCTCTTCCCACACATGTCGCTGGGAGAGAATATTGGCTATGGGCTGAAAATGCTCGGTCGCCCGAAGGCAGAAATCAATCAACGCGTCAAAGAAGCGCTGGCGCTGGTCGATCTGGAAGGGTTTGAAGATCGCTACGTAGATCAGATTTCCGGCGGTCAGCAACAGCGTGTCGCCTTGGCGCGCGCCCTGATCCTCAAGCCTAAAGTCTTGCTGTTTGATGAGCCGCTGAGTAACCTTGACGCCAACCTGCGCCGCAGCATGCGTGAGAAAATCCGCGAGCTTCAGCAGCAGTTCAACATCACCTCGCTGTATGTAACACACGATCAGAGTGAAGCCTTTGCGGTATCCGACATGGTGCTGGTGATGAACAAAGGCAAAATCATGCAGTTGGGCGCGCCACAGGAACTTTATCGTCAGCCAGCTTCCCGTTTCATGGCGAGCTTCATGGGAGATGCTAATATCTTCCCAGCCACCTTTACAGCAGACAGCGTGAACATCTATGGTTACGCCATTCCGCGCCCGCAGGGATTTGCCGCCGGATTGAGCGAATCGACCGTTGGTATTCGCCCGGAAGCCATTACGCTCAGCCATCAGGGCGAGGAAAGCCAGCGTTGCACCATCACGCAGGTCGCCTATATGGGGCCACAGTACGAAGTGCAGGTGGACTGGCACGGCCAGTCGATGCTGTTGCAGGTTAACGCGACACAGCTTCAGCCGAATCCGGGCGACAGCTACTATCTGCAAATTCACCCTTACGGCATGTTTGTGCTGTCCGAGCAGTAACTATCGGGCTGCCCTCCAGCCAATACCGGGAGCCTTTGCTCCCGGTTTTACGTTTAACCATATTACCCACGACAATTTTAGCCTGCGTTAATGAACATAATTTGTTACACAGTGTCCTTTAACACACACAATAGCCGCCAGCTAAAGTTTCATAATATTCAATCGTACCAACGAATTAGCGTGGATTTATGTCAGACACTTTCTCAGGTACAGAATCAACCGCCCACATCTCATTCTGTATTTGCCAAAAATATCGACAGATTGCACATTGGCTAAACAGTCAGACAAGAAAGCTGATTTTGCCGTTGACAGTACTGCGGGGGCTGGATATCATGCGCCCCGTTCACACGATTCCTCTGTAGTTCAGTCGGTAGAACGGCGGACTGTTAATCCGTATGTCACTGGTTCGAGTCCAGTCAGAGGAGCCAAATTCTTGTTTTTATGCCGCTTTGCGAATCCTTATGTGATGCTGATTCAATAAGTTAGCGTGAAAAGTCTTCCCGATGCATTTTCAGTTTACCCTCTGCATCGGGAGAATTTGGTGGTCAGATTTGGGGTCTTTCCGGTTCGATAATGGAGTGACCCGCATATGTCCCTTAACGACTCAAAAATCCGCAACTTAAAACCACCTGCTACCCCCATAAAACTATCCGATTCACACGGCCTGTATCTTCACGTTAAACCTACTGGTTCACGTCTCTGGTACTTCAGATACTATTTTTTTGGCAAAGAGACCCGCATAGCGTTGGGTGCTTATCCGCTAATCAGTCTGTCAGAAGCACGCCAGAAGCGTGACGAACTCCGCAAACTGCTGGCGCAGAATATCAACCCGGCACAGCAACGTGCCGCTGAAAAGGCGGCTCGTTCACCTGCAAGGAGTTTCAAAACCGTGGCATTGAGCTGGCATAAAAGCAACCGAGCATGGTCAGAGAACCATGCCGTCCGTCTACTTGCCAGCATGAACAATCATATCTTCCCGATAATTGGACACCTGCCAGTCACAGAACTGAAAACTCGCCACTTCATCGAAGTGCTGAAAGGAATTGAGAAAAAAGGTCTGCTGGAAGTGGCGGCGCGTACCCGGCAGCATATGTGCAACATCATGCGTCATGCCGTGCATCAAGAGTTGATAGAACATAATCCAGCGGCCAATCTGGACGGGATAATCGCCCCGCCCGTTAAACGCCACTATCCTGCCCTTCCGCTGGAGAAACTACCGGAACTGTTAGCCCGCATTGAGGACTACAAGCAAGGGAGAGAATTAACCCGTTTGGCAGTATCGCTCACCCTGCACCTTTTCATCCGTTCCAGCGAATTGCGTTTCGCCCGTTGGTCTGAGATCGATTTCAGAAACAAAATCTGGACCATTCCGGCTACCCGTGAAGCCATCCCCGGAGTGCGTTATTCCGGGCGTGGTGCCAAAATGCGCACGCCGCATATCGTTCCCCTCTCCCGTCAGTCCATCACTATTCTGAAACAGATACGGGAAATCTCTGGGCATCAGGAACTCATATTCCCCGGTGACCATAATCCGTATAAACCAATGTGCGAAAACACGGTCAACAAGGCTTTGCGCCTGATGGGTTATGACACAAAAGATGAAATCTGCGGTCACGGATTCCGGGCAATGGCCTGTAGTGCCTTGATGGAATCTGGACTATGGGCACAGGATGCCGTTGAACGCCAAATGAGCCATCAGGAACGCAATAGCGTTCGAGCGGCTTACATCCATAAAGCAGAATATCTTGATGCCCGTAAAGCGATGATGCAATGGTGGTCGGATTATTTGGATACCAACCGGGAAGAATATGTTGCGCCGTACATTTATGCTCAACAACATAAGACGGCTGGAGCTGCCTGATCGATAACGCTCCTAAGAGCAGATCCTGATAACAGGATCTGCTTTTCAGACAGCGAGAAAATCTTGCCTCAGCATTTCACAAACAGTCGAGAAATGTCAGTAAATTGCTCAGACTGGATACGTGAATGAAGGTCTATTGCGGGGTAATCAACAACGTAGAATTAGGGTTACTTTTCTTATAACGATGATACTGCAAGATTAGCGTTGCGAGATCTTCATCGACAGCATAGAAATACGCTTCTGGCACATCCAACACCGCCGCAAACCGGCAAACCAGACCAAAATCCGGCGAACTGACTTCCCTTTCATATTGGCTTACGCGGGAACTCGATGTCTCTTCATCCAGTCCAGCGAGACAACCGAGCTCGATCTGTTTTAATCCTGCATTCACTCGGGCCAATCTTAATCGTTTACCAATCACGGCATTACCTGCTTCGCAGATTAACATTACCCGATTATCGCCGTTCCCTCCACGCCGCTCTTAAAGTCGTTCTTCGCCCAGTGAATTTAAAATTTATTTTTGGTTATTTTAAACTCAAAAATGAAGGTTTAATTTATTGAGAGTAGGAATAATTAAATTTAGAAGGGTAAACGCAAAGGAATTGAACACCAGACGCATTAGGCCACCAACCTTACTGGGGTGTGATCAGCAGCGTGGTGTTAGGGTTGGCTTTCTTGAAACGGTGATACTGTAAGATCAAGGTGGCGAGATCGTCATCAACGGCATAGAAATACGCTTCTGGCACATCCAGCACCGCCGCAAACCGAGAAACCAGCCCAAAATCTGGCGAACTGACTTCCCTTTCGTATTGGCTCACACGGGAACTTGCCGTTTCCTCATCCAAACCAGCAAGGCAACCGAGCTCTATCTGCTTTAACCCCTTGTTCACTCGGGCTAGTCTTAATCGCTTACCAATCACGGTGTTATCCACGGTACTGATCAACATAGACTGATTATCGCTTCTCTCAGCAACCCCTTCTTAAAGCATTTCTTCCTTAAATAAATTTTATCTTTATTTTTGGTTGTTTTATCACCCATAATAAAGATATAGTTTACTGGAAGAAGTAAAGTTTCAATCCAAGAGGAGGAAGTATGAACATTGAACAACAGGAACAACGAATGGACTGGCATCCTGCCGATATCATTGCAGCTCTGCGTAAACGTAAGACAACGTTAGCAGCCGTATCACGTGAGGCAGGCCTTAGTTCATCAACGCTCGCAAATGCACTAAACCGCCCCTGGCCGAAAGGTGAACGACTGATTGCAGACGCACTGGGCATACCAGCAAGTGACATCTGGCCGAATCGCTATTTCGATTCACAAGGGCTGCGCATTCCGCGAGAAATTCGTCATAAAAACAATTAGATCACTTGCTGGTTTAAGCGCCAACCATCAGGGAATAACATTCTGGTTTCCACTCGATTCAACCGTGTCACATCATCAATTGGTTCGTTAATTACCTCGAACCAATTGATATGCCCTGAATCAGGATATTTTCATTCTTTTTTGATGCGGAGCTTTGGTCGTATTGCTCTGAATAAAACCAGCAATACACAGAATAAAAATCGACATGAGGAAGTTGACCCATCTGCTGATAGCGTCCCAGTTGGAACATTTTTGTGATCGCCAGCGAAAAGCGATTAATAACACCATCGTTATAATAACAACCTCTCATTAATCCTATTCCTCATTTTTAGAATCCTATCTATACGTCATGGCTGCATAAGGGAATGTTAGACACCTATGCATATATCATTTTCATATAAAGGAGATGAATCATGATAATGAAAAATAGGATGTTCAATACCAAAAGTGATGCATTTAACTGGATTACGATACCAGAAGCTATAGTGATAGCGACTCAGATAAGAAACTCACCGTTAACAGAAGCTGATATTTATCGCCATGCCTTATATGGTGACATCAACCTTTCGATCTACTTCCAATCTCCAGTCATCTTACGAAGAATCAAAACATCAAATGCTAAGGCAAAACTTAAGCCTATAAGCAATCATTTGATTAACCAGCTATGCATTCTCGAAAAAAACTGTTTCATCAATAACAGAAACCTAATCGTTACCACCGAGGGAAAATATGCTTACCCCACTCAACAAGTGATTGATACAACGCTTATCGGCTATGAATACGTTCTGGTTCAACGTTTATTAGCGAGATCTCTGGGTATTCCACAACCCGTAATCGGAGAAAATCACGTTAACTATGGTCTTACTGTCAATATCGGCGACGATCACTTGATCTGTCCCCGAAATT